>JAYWDM010000659.1:0-3026 GCA_043779885.1 Betaproteobacteria bacterium
AGCGCGTCGATTCTGAAACGCGCCCACAGCGGTGCCGCCAGCATGAACGGCGCGCTGCCGGTGCGCACCGCAATATCCGTCGTCCGCGGTTTCGCGCCCGGATGCGTAATGGTGACGCGCACTTTCGCTGAAGGCTCCGTCAGTTGCCCCGCGACCTCGATCCGGCCCTGTTGCGGATACGGCGAGCGCATCACGAGTTCAGTCGCGCCGTCGGCGGCCAGCGCGGTGACGCGGGTGGTCGCGAACAGCAGCTTGTGCGCCGCTTCCTGCGCGGTGCCGGCGGTCAAATCGATGTAACGCCCGCCGCTTGCTTCTGCGATATGCCGGAGCAGCGTCGGCTCGCTTTTGGTCGACGCGGACACGCTGTAAACCGGCACGCGCGGCGCGGTGAACGGCCGCGCGCCGAAGTTGGACAGGCCGTCGCTGAAGAGCAGGTACTCGGATACCTTCGCGTCCGCCGCGAAGGCGCCGAGATTCGTCGCGCCGTCGTAAGGTGTTCCCGCCAGCGCTTCGTGCAGCGAACGCCAGTCGCCGTTGACGACGCGGAATGTTTGCACGGGTTCCGCCGTGTCGCGCACGCGCGTGAGCCGCACTTCGCCGTTCTTCATGCGGCGCAAGTAGGCGTCGAGGAGCGCAAATTCGCGTGCGTGATCGCGCGCGGCGCCCGATCCCGAACTGTCCCACACGATACCCACGACCCGCGGCACCACGCGCGCCGCTTCGCGTACCGCCACCGGCAGCGCCGCGTAGAAATACGTTCTCGCGTCGAACGTCTGCGTATACGCCTGCGCGCCGGCGGCCGCCGCAATGGCGAGTTCGAGCACGCCGCGTCCGGCGTAGCGCTCGCGCGCCACCTGCGCCTGATAGCGCGTGCCCGCGGGTTTGAAGTCGAGTTCGTCGAGCTGTCCGCGCGTCCTGAGCGGCGCTGCCTGCGCACCCGCGACCGTGATATCGAGCCGGAAGCTGTCGAGAGTCTCCGCGTACTCGAGCGGCAGCCGGTAGACGAGCCGGTCCGCGCGCTGGCGAAGGGTTTCGGCGTAGCGTATGAGCACCTGCCGCGTTCCCTGCGCCGGAATCGGATACACGCGCAGCTTGAAATTATTGCCTTGTGTGACCTGCAGCAATCCCGGGTCGACCTGGCCGCGCGTGATGTCCTCGAACACTGCCTGGCCGCGCGCTTTGTCGACCGGCACCGCCTCGCGCATGCGTCCGTTCACATCCAGCGCGAAGCCGAGCACGTTCTGCCCGTCGAGCAGCGGAAACTGCAGTTCGCCTTCGAGCACGCGCCGGTTCGGATTGAAGAACGTCAGCGCAATCTCGGTGACGGCAAGACTGCCGCTGATCTCGGTGCGCACAGCCACTTGCTGCACGCGCACCGGCGTATCGACCGTCGAGGCGATCACGAGCTGCGCCCGCGACCAGCGCTCGGCGCTGAGCGGCTCGTTGATCTGGGCGATTGCCGCGGGCGCGCAGCATGCGCCCGCGATCAACAGAAAAAAAGTTGTGATACGCTGCATCCACGCACGAAAAGATCGCATTGCCTGCTCCCGGTTATTGACCACCGCGGGCTATAAACGGGCGGCGCGGCGAAACGGGGTTAAACGGGCTCCCCACGGGATGAAGGCGGGCGCCGCCCTGACGGGACGATGCGAGGTGACTGCCGGTCTTTGCGATTGGCGCATACCCAGTGGCTAAAGAAGCGCCGTATTTGGCCGATACGGTTACATAGAATTTCTCCCGATTAACCCAAGGGTTGCGGTAAATCGCCAGCATGACGAAAACTGCTGCATTAACGGCAGGCTTGCCGAGTCAGCTGGCAAAGGCCGACATCGCGCAGGGTTTGGTGCGCGCTGCGCGCGCCGCTGCACTTGAGAAATCCTCCTCGCTTTCGTACGCGGTGAGTGTGTCGAGTCAAGCGCTGAAACTGGCGGCAGCACCGGCCACCCAGAAGGCCGCGCTGCCGACCGATTACACCAATACCGTTAAGCTGACCAGGGACAAGACGCTGGACCCCTTGCTCGCCGGCGGCAATCACTGGTGGCATACGCCCGGTGGTGATGGCTCAGTGCCGTCGGCAGTGGCGGGAACATCGCCTACGGAACAAACGACCAGACCCTGACCCACAGCGCCGGGTACGCGAGCTACCCGAACGACGGCGGCGAAGTTTTTCTGGCCAATAATGTGAGTTCCTTTTCCGCCAGTTGGGACCCCGGGTCCTTCACCTGGGCGACCTTGCTGCACGAAACGGGGCATGCGCTGGGATTGAAGCACCCGGGCAACTACAATGCGGGCGGCGGCGGAACGCCCGGGCCCTATCTCACGAAGACGCTGGATAATCAAAGCAGCACCATCATGTCCTATAACAACGACGCGCAAAACATGAAGCGCATCAGTTACAACGGCAGCGCTTTTGCAACCAGCAATGTCAACCCGGATAGTTTCCAGACGCTGGATATCGCGGCACTGCAGTATCTGTATGGCGCGCCGACCTCCGTCACCGCCACCACCTACACATTCACGTCAGACGATATATTTTCGCGCACGATCTGGAATTCGAACCCGGACAGCGCTCTTGACCTGTCCCAACTGACGGCCGACAACGTCGTGGATCTGCGCGAAGGCAAGTTCAGCTCGATAGGAATACGCGATCCCTACAGCGACATGGATCCCTATTTCACCAAGGACAGCTACGCCCTATTGCAGGCGGGCGGCAAGAAACTCACCGCGCTGGTCGGGATTCCCACCTATACCGGCGCCAACAATCTGGCGATCGCCAGTGGCAGCCATATCAACAGCGTCACCGGCGGCAGCGGCAACGATATCATCATCACCAATGCGGACAGCAACACGGTTGACGGCGGCGACGGCAATGACGCCGTATTCGTCAGCGCCCTCGCAGGCGGCGCAGTAACAACGGTAGCCGGAGGACTCGGCGACGACACCGTGTATGTGGCCAAGAAATCAGGCGCGCTGTGGACGTTAAGTGGCAGCACGCTCACGCTGACCCAGACCGACAAGAAAACCAA
>JAYWDM010000660.1:0-3024 GCA_043779885.1 Betaproteobacteria bacterium
CCAGGCGATTTCGTCCGCGGTCGGACTGAAGCACGCGTTCACCGGCGCAATCTGCCGCGGATGTATGCACAGCTTGCCGCCAAAGCCGAGCCGCCTCGCGTACAGCGTGTCGTCCTGCACGCGCTCGACGTTTTCGATATCGACGGTGACCCCGTCGACTGGCGGCTGCACGCCCGCGAGCCTGGACGCGAGCACGACGCCTGAACGGAAGTACAGCAGCTCGTCACGGTTGCCGTCCAGCCCCAGGTCGAGCTGAAAATCGATGTTGCCGAACATGAGGCGCTGCACTCCGGACACCGCGCACAACGCGGAAATATTTGCGTAGCCACGCGCGGTTTCGACGAGCGGCAGGATCAGCGCGCCGGTTTGCAGCTGGCTCGCGACATGACGCATCTGCTCCGGCGTTTCGGCTTTGGACACGACGACGCCCAAAGTCCGCATGTCGCCGCACAGTTTTACATCGTCTTCGAACCACTCGGTGTCGGGGCCATTCACCCGGATGAGCACGGACTGCGCAGCGGTACAGCCGCGCGCCACCGCGTTGCGCGCGGCGTGCTTGTCGGCGGGCGCAACCGCGTCTTCGAGATCCACAATGACGGCGTGCGCACCCGACGCGAGCGCCTTCGGTATGCGCTCGACGCGGGTGGCGGGAACGAACAGGTAGCTACGGGAGATTTTTTCGTGCATGGCAGTCGCCGAATGAAACTGCGCCTCTCATGGCGCAATGACCCGCACCGTTAAAGCGCTCGGCGTCATACAGCGCCGCACGGGTCAGGTCTCGTATTTTGCCTGGGCAAATTCTGAATTTCATCCGCGCATCCTCAGGGCAGGAAATCTTCCAGCAGACTGCCGATGATGAGGTTGTCCATGTCGGCAAAATGTTTGTCGAAGCTGAATACCGCGTGGCCATGCTGCATGGCTGAGGCGGCAATCCACAGATCGTTGGTGGGAACCGGACGGCCTTTCCTGCGCAAGCCGGCGAACAGCACGGCGTAATGTTCGGCGGTCTCGGCGTCGACGGCCAGTTGCCGCACTCTGGGACTGCGCAGGAATTCGGCGAGTTCACGCCGGTTTTTGGCGGTGTGACTGCCGCTGGCGAAGCCCGCCAGCAGTTCACCCATTACCGTCGCGTTCAACGCGAGCTCCGGTGCGTGTCGGAAAATTTCCAGCGTTCGCGCGTCGCCGCGCTTGAAGGCAGCGTAGGCGTTCGTGTCGATCAGGATGCGCCTCAACGCCAAAGCCCTTTGTCGATCTGCCCGAACGAAGCGGTGGCCTCATCAAACGCCCGCGCCTCGGCGGCATTCCAGGTTCCGGCCAGTTTGTCCAGATCATTGTACGTAGCGAATTCCTTCGCGACCGGCGCGACACCCGTTTCCGCATTAAGCAGGTCGGTAATCAGGCGGTTCACACTCACGCCGCGACGCTTGGCGGTTTGCTTTATGCGCTGCAGGGATTTTTCTGCGACTCCCCGCACACTTAGATTTGCCACGACATCACCGTTGCTATCAATTGCGAGCACACATGATAGCACCGGCAGGACTCACGGTAAACAGGTGCACCGGCAAAATCATGTGCCGTGCGATTATGGCCCGCCCGCAGATACAACAACTCGCGGTTGTTACGCCGATGCCGACTCAGACTATGCCGCTCGCTTTCAACTGCGCGATCTCGGCATCGCTCTTCTTCAGCACGCCGCGCAATATTTCATCAGTGTGCTGGCCCAGCACCGGCGGCGGGACTTCGTGTTTGATTGGCGTTGCGGAAAACCGCATCGGGCTTGCGACGAGCGTCACTTTGCCCGCCCCTGCATGCGGCAGATCGATTTTCATGCCGCGCGCCTGCACCTGCGGTTCCTCGAACACCTGCGCGATGGTATTGATCGGCCCGTTGGCCACGCCCGCATCGTCGAGCAGTTTCACCCATTCGCGCGTGGGGCGTTGCAGGAAAATCGCATTGAGCAGGCGCGTGATCTCGTCGCGGTTCCTGACGCGTTCCCCGTTGGTGGAGAAGCGCGGGTCTTGCGCCAGATGCGCGCAACCGGCGACGTCGCAGAACTTGTTGAAGAGATTATCGTTGCCGCACGCGAGAATCAGCGCGCCGTCGGCGGTCTTGAACGTCTGGTACGGCACGATGTTGGGATGCGCGTTGCCGAGCGGGCGCGGTGAAACGCCGGTCGCGAAGTAATTCATCGCCTGATTGGCGAGAAACGCAACGCAAGTGTCGAGGAGCGCGACGTCGATCCATTGCCCTTTGCCGGTCACCGCGCGATGGGCAATCGCCGCGCAGATCGCGATCGTCGCGTACATGCCGGTCGTCATGTCGATGATCGGGATGCCGACGCGCTGCGGACCGCCGCCCGGCAAGTCATCGCGCTCGCCGGTGATGCTCATCAGGCCACCCATGCCCTGCGCCATGAAATCGTAGCCGGGGCGGTCCTTCTCGGGGCCGGTCTGGCCGAACCCGGTCACCGAGCAATAGATGATGCCCGGGTTGAGTGCCTTGATGTCGTCGTACCCCAGGCCGTAGCGCGCGAGATCGCCCACCTTGTAATTCTCGATCAGCACGTCGCATTGCTGCGCAAGTTCGCGCACAAGCTGCTGGCCCCCGGGTTTGGAGATGTTGATCGTGATCGACTGCTTGCCGCGGTTCGCCGCGCAGAAATACGCCGACTCGCGGGTTTCATTGCCTTGTTCGTCCTTCAGATACGGCGGCGCGTAGGCGCGCGAGTCGTCGCCTTTGAGCGGGCGCTCGACCTTGATGACTTCGGCGCCGAGATCGGCGAGGTTCTGCGCGGCCCACGGCGCTGCGAGCACGCGGGAGAGGTCGAGCACTTTGATATGCGATAGTGGTCCGGACATGTTTATCCTTTAAAAGCGTGAAGGGGTGACGCGTGAATGCGTGAGCCCCCTCACCCTAGCCCTCTCCCCCGGCAACGGGGGAGAGGGGACTTTCTCCTTCACCCTTCACCCTTCACCCTTCACCCTTCACCCTTCACCCTTCACCCTTCACCCTTCACCCTTCACC
>JAYWDM010000661.1:0-3020 GCA_043779885.1 Betaproteobacteria bacterium
GAATCCGGGCGGCAGCACCATCGGCACGTCCTTCATTGAATGCACCGCGATGTCGGCGCTGCCCGCGGCCAGCGCGTCCTCAAGCTCCTTGACGAACAAGCCCTTGCCGCCGATCTTGGCGAGCGCGCGGTCGAGTATGCGGTCGCCCTGCGTCGTCATGCCGCGGATCGTCACGCGGGCTTGCGGATATAATGCCGTGAGCCGCTGCTGGATGTGGCGCGCCTGCCACATCGCGAGCGCGCTTTCGCGGGTAGCGATCACGATAGTGGCTGCCGAATGGGTGTGGGCTGCGCCGGTCACGCGTTATGCTCTGGTATGGAAACGGGAATGACGGATTACTTACGGCAAATCGGGCTTGCGCTCTTGATTTTAGCATGCACCGCCGGCGCGGCCTTTGCGCAAGCGCCGCCGGCGCGGCTCGAATACGCCCGCGATCTGGCGGCGCTCGGCAAGCAGGCGGCGGCACGCGGCGCCCCCATCATGCTGGTGTTCACGCGGCCCGGTTGTCCCTACTGCGCCCGCGCGAAGAAGGATCACCTCGAGCCATTGGGCGCCAGCCCGGAATACGGCGCGAAAGTAATGCTGCGCGAGATCGAGGCGACCAGCGACGTGCTCCCGCTGCGCGACTTTGACGGCACGCTCACGACCCATCGCAACTTCGCGCGCAACCGCAATGTGCGCACGGTGCCGACCGTGATCGTGGTCGACGCGCGGGGCAAACCGCTCGCCGACCCTATCGTCGGTCTTAACGGGCCGGATTTTTACAGTCTCTACCTGGAGCAGGCGATCGACGCCGCCCGTGTGCAGTTGGGCGCGCGCGAACGATAGTCCGCGTCAATCGCATTGCATGCGCTGGCCGTCACGCTTGCGCTTAACCGCGACGGGATAGGTCGCGAGCTCGAAGTTCACGAACACCAGGTCCTTGCCGCGGTGCGCGTCGATATGCGCTGCTTCGCTTTGCCACTTGAGCGTGGCCTGGCCGCCGTCGTTGCCCGCCGGCATTGCCTGCGGCGCGCCGTAGCGCGCGCGCAGATAGCCAACGACTGCATCATAGTGCCGGACCTCGGCGGTCAGCGAAAACTGCTGCAGCCGGCCGGCGAGGAAATGCAGCCGGATCTCGCGCGTCTCGATGCCGTCGAGCCGCTCGGTGTGCGATACGCACGCGGTGTCGGCAAAGTCGTCGTCGCGCTGCATGCAGCCATAGCCGCGCCTGCCCAGATCGGGTTTACCGGACTGGTTGCCGGCCAGCGACGCATTGAGGTCGCGAAAATCCAGATCGCGCTCGAGTCGCGCATAACTCGTGCCCAGAGGAATGTCGAGCACGCCTATGGGCGCATCCGCCGCCAATGCGCCCGTTGCAGTTGCCAGCAGCCATGCAAACACCAGTCGCGCCGTCATAACACTCTCCCCAGTTCGCGTACGATGTGCTGCTGGCGCCGGCTGACGGCAAGTTTCTCGTCGACCCCGGTGACGACCGCCACCCAGTGACCTTCGCCGTCGGCGTCCGTGGCGCGTTCGAAGCCGCGGATCGCGTCTCTCGCGACAAGACAGTTCCGATGAATGCGCACGAAACGCGCGGCAAACTCCTGCTCGAGCCTCGCTAACGACTCCTCGAGCAGAAACTCGCGCTCCGCGGTGCGCACCGTTACATATTTTAGCTCGGCCTTGAGAAACACGACGCCCGCAATCGGGATCAGGTGTATGCGCCCGCGCTCGTTGACCGACAAATGGCTGCGCGCCCCGGGTTGGATCTCACGCAGCACGTCGAGCCGCAGCGGCGCCGTCATGCGCACGCGCGACAACGCGTCGAACAAGCGGGCCAGCCGGATCGGCTTCAGGAGATAATCGATCGCATGCACCTCAAACGCTTTCAGCGCGTAAGCGTCGTAAGCCGTGGTGAATATCACCGCCGGCGGCTCCTCGAGGGTCTGCAGGTGCTGGGCGACCTCGATGCCGTCCATCTCCGGCATGCGGATGTCGAGCAGCAGCACATCGGCCCCGCACGCCGGCAGCATCTCAAGCGCCTGCTGCCCGGTTGCGGCCTCGCCGGCGATCGCCAGCGGCAGCTTGAGCGCGCAATCGGCAATGAGGTCGCGCAGGCGATTGCGCGCGGGCGCCTCGTCGTCGACGATCAGCACGCGCAGCGGTTGGTCAGCCGCCATCAGGCCCTCACTTTCAGATACGGGATCACGATACGCACTTCGTAAATATTGCCGGTTTCGGCGGTAGTGATACTGGCCTCCGCATCGAAGTGTAACGCCAGTCGCTCGCGGATGTTGGCCAGCGCCATGCGGTTGCCGGCGCGGTGGTTGCCGTGGGGAAGAAACGGATTGCGCAGCATCATTTGAATCCGCTCGCCGTCGCGGCGTATCCCGATATGGATGGTGCCGGGCTCGGCGCGCGGCTCGATGCCGTGGTACACGGCGTTCTCCAGCAGGGGCTGCAGCACCAGCGGCGGGATGAGCGCGTCCGCCGGCATGTGCGTGACGTCCCACTCGACGCGCAGCCGGTCGCCGAGCCGCAGGAACTCTATGCTCAGGTATTGTTTGGCGAGATCGACTTCGCGCGCGATCGGCGTGAGCTGCCGGTTATCCGCCATCAGCACGCGGAAGAGGTCGGCGAGATCCTCGAGCGCCTGTTCGGCGCGACGCGGCTCCTGACGCATCAGGCTCAGCACGGCGTTGATGCTGTTGAACAGAAAATGCGGCCGGATGCGCGCCTGCAGCGCCTGCAGCCGCGCTTCCGCCAGCGCGGGCGACAGCGCGCGCCCGCGCAGATCGAAATAACCGATCAGAACACCGGTGATCAGCAGCGTAAACAACCAGCAGCGGTCGAGCGTCCACGTGCCGACGAACAGATGCTGGCCGAATACAAAAACCGCGGTCGTGATCGCAAGCTCGATTGCGATCAGCGCGCCGATCGCGTACGCATAGCGCAGGCGGCGCAACGCATCGTTGGCGGCCGCGAGTGTCAGCAGGCTCAGGATGAGTATCGGCTGCACCAGCGACGACAGGTTGATC
>JAYWDM010000662.1:0-3018 GCA_043779885.1 Betaproteobacteria bacterium
GACTTCCTGATCGGCGTCGCGCTCACCGACGGCAGGCAGGACGTCATGCTGTTCTCGGACGCCGGCAAGGCGGTGCGTTTCGGGGAAAGCGACGTGCGGGCGATGGGCCGCAATGCGGGCGGCGTGCGCGGCATGCGGCTTGGCGCGGGGGGGCACGTCATATCGCTGCTCACGGCCGACAACGAGAGTGTATCGGTGCTGACCGCGACCGAAAACGGCTACGGCAAACGCACGCCGATCGGCGACTATACCAAGCACGGTCGCGGCGCGCAGGGCATGATTGCAATCCAGGCGTCGGATCGCAATGGCAAACTGGTCGCCGCGCAGATCGTCGGCGACGACGACGAAATCATGCTGATTACCACCGGCGGCGTGCTGATCCGCACGCGCATTGCGGAACTGCGCGACAGGGGACGCGCGACGCAGGGCGTGCGGCTGATCAATCTCGGTGATGGCGAGAAGCTCGCCGGACTCGAGAAGATAATGGAGCCCGACGTTGAGGAAAACGGTGAAGAGTTAAAGGGTGATGGGTGATGGGTGAAGGGGGAACCCCAATTCACTCAATCACTCAATCACTCAATCACTCAATCACTCAATCACTCAATCACTCAATCACTCAATCACCCATCACCCATCACCCATCACCCATCACCCTTCACAAGGTTTTGCCTATGTCACGTATCTTCAATTTTGCCGCCGGTCCGGCGGTGTTGCCCGAGCCGGTGCTCGAGCAGGCTGCCCGCGAAATGCTCGATTGGCACGGCTGCGGTACGTCGGTCATGGAGATGAGCCACCGGGGCAAGGAATTCATCGGCATCGCCGCTGCGGCCGAGGCCGACCTGCGTGAACTGCTTGCGGTGCCAGTCAATTACAAAGTGCTGTTTCTGCCCGGCGGCGCGACGCTGCAATTTGCCGCCATACCGATGAATCTGCTGCGTGGCAAGCCAGGCGCCGACTACGTGAATACCGGCGAATGGTCGAAAAAGGCGATCAAGGAGGCGAGGCGTTACGGCGCAGTTAATGTCGCGGCGAGTTCCGAAGACAAAAACTTTACGTATGCGCCGAAGCAGGCGCACTGGAAGCTCGATCCGCACGCCGCCTACGTGCATGTTTGCACCAACGAGACCATCGGCGGCGTCGAGTTCAACTGGGTTCCGGACACCGGCGACGTGCCGCTGGTCGCCGACATGTCTTCGCACATACTGTCGCGTCCGGTCGATGTCGCGAAATTCGGCCTGATCTACGCGGGTGCGCAGAAAAACATCGGACCGGCGGGGCTGACGATCGTGATCGTGCGCGACGACTTGCTGGGGCGGGCGTTGCCGCAGACGCCGTCCGTGCTCGATTACAAGGCGCAGGCGGAAGCGGACTCGATGCTCAACACGCCCGCCACCTACAGCATCTATATTGCCGGGCTGGTTTTCCAGTGGCTGAAGGGGCTCGGCGGGCTGCGGAAAATCGCCGACATGAATCGCGCCAAGGCGCAGGTGCTGTACGATTTTATCGACCAGACCGAGTTCTACTATTCGCCGGTCGACAAGGCCGACCGCTCGCTGATGAACGTGCCGTTCAGGCTGCGCAACGAAGCGCTTGACGGTGAATTTCTCAAGCAGGCGAAACAACTCGGCCTGGTGGAACTCAAAGGCCATCGCGCCGTCGGCGGCATGCGCGCCTCGATTTATAACGCGATGCCGCTTGCGGGCGTCACGGCGCTGGTCGCGTTCATGCGGGAGTTTCAAAGCAAACATGGCTGAACCTTTCCGCATACTGACGCTCAACAATATCGCGCAGGTCGGGCTCCAGCGCCTGCCGGCCGGGCGCTACGAGGTCGGCGCGCAGGTTGCCAACCCGGACGCGATCCTCGTGCGCTCGCACGACATGCACGCGGTGGAGATTTCGCCGCGCGTGCGCGCCATCGGGCGTGCCGGCGCGGGCACCAACAATATTCCGGTGCAGCCGATGAGCGCGCGCGGCGTGCCGGTGTTCAATGCGCCCGGGGCCAACGCCAACGCCGTGAAGGAACTGGTCATCGCCGGCATGCTGATTGCGGCGCGCAACCTGTTGCCCGCAACGCGCTTCGTCGACGCGCTTGGCGGCGACGACGCGACCATCAATGACGCCGTCGAGGCCGGCAAGAAAAATTTCGCGGGCGTCGAACTGCCGCGGCACACCCTGGGCGTGATCGGCCTCGGCAAGATCGGCAGCCTGGTCGCGGACGCCGCGATCAAGCTCGGCATGCACGTGCTCGGCTACGACCCGCATATCACCGTCGACGCGGCATGGGGCCTGCCGGCGCAGGTCAGGAAGGCGCATTCGGTCGAAGAAGTATTGAAGGCCGCGGATTTCGTAACACTGCACGTGCCGTACGTCGATGCCACGCGTAACCTGATCAACGCCGAGCGCCTGACGCTGATGCGGGACAATGCGATTTTGCTCAATTTTTCACGCGATGGCATAGTCGACAACGCGGCGGTGCTGGGTGCGCTGGCGGCCAACAAGCTGAAATCCTACGTGTGCGATTTCCCGGCGCAGGCGCTGCTCGGCAAACCGGGCGTTATCGCATTACCGCATCTCGGCGCCTCGACGCGCGAAGCCGAGGACAACTGCGCGATCATGGTGGTCGATCAGCTGCGCGATTACCTGGAGCACGGCAACATACAGAACGCGGTCAACTTCCCCGATGTCGTGATGACGCGCGAAGCGCAGTATCGCGTGGGCATTGCCAACTCCAACTTGCCCAACATGCTGGGCCAGATATCGACCGCGATGGCGGACGCGGGGCTCAATATCCACAACATGCTCAACAAATCCAAAGGCGAGATGGCCTACACGCTGGTCGATGTCGACAGCGCGGTACCGGCGCAGGTGGTCGATAAAATTGCCGCGATCAAAGGTGTGCTTGCGGTGCGTTATTTGCCGGCCGAGGCGATCTGAAAAGCAACCGCCGGTGAACGCCGCTTGACGCAGCTACCCTGACCGGGCCTGATTGATTTAATATCGGCGTCTATCGGCGTCTAT
>JAYWDM010000663.1:0-3016 GCA_043779885.1 Betaproteobacteria bacterium
GCGCGCTCGACATCGCCCTTGACCACCCGGCCGCGGATCAACACATTGTCGGCGGCAAACGCATGCAGCGGCGCCTCGCTCAGCGCGAGGGCATGGTCCATGTCCGTGACCGGCGTTTGCGGATCCCACTCGATCGGAATCGCCGACTCCGGTACCGCCATCACTTCGCGCCGATCCCCCACCAACGCCAGCACCGCCTCGCCGCGGAAGCGCACCTGGCCGTCGGCGAGCACCGGCTGGTCCTTCACCTGGGGGAAGATTCCAAAACTATTCCGCGGCACATCCGCGGCGGTAAAAATGCCGGCGATACCCGGATACCGGTGCCGCAAGGCTGCGAGATCACCGACGCGAAAGCGCGCGCGCGCGTGCGGCGACCGGATCACGCGCAGCCACAGGCAGTCCGTGGGATAGCGGTCGGCGCCGTACTGCTCGGTACCCATCACCCTGGCGATGCCGTCGAGCTTGGCCACGCGCGCGCCCACCGCCTTGCCCGCCGGCGCCACGGGTGCGTCGAGATCCCCGCGGGCGACCGCGAGCACGGCCTCGACGATTTTGCGGTAACCGGTGCAGCGGCACAGCACGCCGGCGAGCGCGTCCAGCACGGCCTGTTCGTCCGGCGCCGGATTTCGTCGCAGCAGATCGGTTGCGGCCACCAACATTCCCGGGGTGCAGATCCCGCATTGCGCTGCGCCGTGACCGTGAAACGCGCGCTGCAACGCGCTGGGCCGCCCGCCCTGCGCCAGGCCTTCGACCGAAACGACTGCGCGCCCGTCGACCTGCGCGGCCGAGGTCAGGCAGGCACACACCTGCTTGCCGTCGATAAGCACGGTACAGGCGCCGCAATCCCCGGCCTCGCAACCGACCTTGGTGCCGGTGAGGCCGAGTTGCTCGCGCAGCACGTCGCTGAGCCGCGCCGCCGGATCGACCGCCAGGCGGCAGGATGCGCCATTCAAGGTAAATGAGACGCTCCAGCCCCCGGCGTGCTGTTCGCCCCTGGCTGGCGACAAGCCCTGATGGTCGCGCGGCTTATTCATCGCTAAGCGCTGCCAATGCGCGGCGCACCAGAGTCAGGGCCGCGTCGCGCCGGTAGGCGCCGGTGCCGCGCACATCCGAGATCGGCGTTAGCGACACCAGGTCCTCGGGCCGGGCGACAGCGGCGAGGCCGGCGCACAACGGCTGGCCGAGCAGCCGCGCTTCCAGCGCCGGGAGTCGTTGCGCAACCTCGGAACAGGCGCCGACCGCAAGCGCGGCACGGGTCAGTCTGCCATCCGCGTCCGCTTCCAGGGTGGCCGCCACCATGACGATGGAAATCACCAGGTAGCGCCGGCCGCCGAGCTTGAGGAAGGTGGCACGCGCGGCCGGCCCCCATTTCGGCACCAACACCGCAGTCACCAGTTCTCCGGGACCACACGCGGTGCGGCGATTACCCATGACGAAGTCCGTCAGCGCAACCCGCCGGCTGCCGTTCGCCGAAGCCAGTTCCACTTGCGCGTCGAGCGCGAGCAGCGGCGGAATTCCATCCGCCGCCGGTGACGCATTGCAGATGTTGCCGGCCACCGTTCCCGCGTTCTGGATCTGGGCGCCACCCACTTCGCGCGCGGCGAGTTTCAGTCCGTCGCAATACGCTGGAAGAGGATGGGCGATGAGTTCGCTCCAGGTCGTGAGCGCGCCGATGCGGATGTGGGAGCCTTCTTCGCTCACGCCGCGCAAGGCCGCGAGGGCGGAAATGTCGAGGACTGGTTCGGAAACGCCACGCCCGACCCGCGCAGGATAGAAATCAGTGCCGCCGGCGAGCACCGTCATCCCGCCTCCCGCAAGGGCGCCCAGCGCTTCGGACAAATCGGTCGGCCGCAGATACATTCCATGCGCTCGCATCGGCCCCCGCCGGCGCCCCTCGACGCGCGCACGGAAACCCGGTTGTTGTGACAGGCGCCCGCGGTCTGCGGGCGCGGCCTCTTTGCAGCAGACACTGCAAAGTGATGGAGTAAACACTTTACTCCGCTTGTGTCTTCACCATATCCTAGCTTCCATCGGTATTCAACCATTCGACGGCGCGCGCGTGCAGCGCATCAACCGCGCGCCGGCATCGTCGATCGCGTGCTCTACTACTAGTTTGACAGCAAGGCATCGCTGTTTCGCCACAACAGGCAACCATGACCCGAATGAATCCATTCAGACTCGACGGAAAAATCGCGATTGTCACCGGCTCGAGCCGCGGCATCGGGCGCTCGATCGCCGAGCATCTGGCTGCGGCGGGCGCCAAAGTCGTCGTCTCCAGCCGCAAGCTCGGGGCCTGTGAGCAAGTGGCGAAATCTATCCTCGACGCCGGCGGCGACGCAGTCGCGATTGCGGCGAATATCGGCGACAAGTCCCAGCTCGAGAACCTTGTGAATCAGACCCGCAGACAATGGGGAAGAATCGACGTGCTGGTCTGCAATGCCGCATCCAACCCGTTCTACGGCCCGATGGCGCAGTTGCCGGACGACGCCTTCAACAAGATCCTGCAGAACAACATCGTCTCCAACCACTGGCTGGCGAATCTCGTGCTGCCGGAAATGGCGCAGAGGAAGGACGGCGCGGTAATCATCGTGTCCTCGATCGGCGGACTGAAAGGCACCTCGGTGCTCGGCGCCTACGCAATTTCCAAGGCCGCTGACATGCAACTCGCGCGCAACCTCGCCATGGAATGGAGCCCCTATAACATCCGTGTCAACTGCATTGCCCCCGGTCTGGTGAAAACCGATTTCGCCCGCGCGCTTTGGGAGAACCCGGAAATCCTGCAGCACTACGAATCGCAGACGCCCCTGCGTCGCATCGGCGCGCCGGATGACATCGGCGGGGTTGCCGTGTTCCTGGCTTCGCGCGCGGCGGCCTTCATTACCGGTCAGACCATCGTGGCCGACGGAGGCGTGACGATTGCGGGTTAGCAGGCCGTATCAGGCCGGCTTTGCGCTCCGCATTCCGGCAAGATACTTCGACAGCAGTTCCTGCTCGGTGCGGGTGCGCTGGCTGGCCG
>JAYWDM010000664.1:0-3012 GCA_043779885.1 Betaproteobacteria bacterium
GCGATACGCCCGCCCAGTGCGACAAAGAACTCGCGTTCGTCTTGCGTGATGGCCACGGTGTGGATTCCTGTGCTGATGATGGTGGCCATACCTTACCTCGCAAGTTTGGAAACGCGATTGACAATATCACGAAACGTGATAAGGTGCCAACCAGTTATTTCCTTCAAAACCCTATTGACAGGTTTTTAGCCGGAGGCAGAAAAATGGCCCGCATCCCCGAAGCCGAGATCGAGCGGCTAAAGAATGAAGTGTCGGTCGAGCGCCTGATCGAGTCGGCCGGCATCGTCTTGGCCAAGGCCGGCAAGGACAAGATCGGCAAGTGTCCGTTTCACCAGGACGACACCGCTTCGCTGGTGGTGACGCCGGCGAAGAATCTCTGGCACTGCTTTGGTTGCAGCATCGGCGGCGGGCCGATCGATTGGGTGATGAAGAAGAACGGCGTGTCGTTCCGCCATGCCGTCGAGTTACTGCGCGATGGGGACGCGTCTTTATCTTTAGCCGCCGGTGGTGCGCCGTTGAAGCGCTCGACGGTTCGCACGCTTAGCCCGCCCGTCACGCGCGACGCCGACAACGATGCACTGCTCGCCCAGGTGATCGGCTACTACCACGAGACGTTGAAGCAGTCGCCCGACGCGCTCGCGTATCTGCACGCGCGCGGGCTGGATCATTCCGAGTTGACCGACACCTTCAAATTGGGTTTCGCCGATCGCACGCTGGGCCTGCGCTTACCGGAGAAGAACCGCGTGGCCGGTGCCGAACTGCGCACCCGCCTGCAGGCCGTCGGCATCTATCGTGAGTCCGGTCACGAGCGCTACAACGGCTCGTTGGTGGTGCCGGTGATCGATGAGGCCGGCCGCATCAATGAGGTCTATGGCCGCAAGGTCAACGACAACCTGCGCGCGGGCACCGCCAAGCATTTGTATTTGCCGGAGGAATGTCGGAGCGCCGGGCGTGGCGTGTGGAATCTCAATGCCTTGCAAGCCTCGACAGAAATCATTCTCTGCGAGGCGCTGATCGATGCGATGACGTTCTGGTGCGCGGGCTATCGGAACGTGACCGCGAGTTATGGCACCGAAGGCTTTACCGATGACCACCTGGCCGCGTTCCAGCGCTACGGCACCGAGCGCGTGCTGATTGCCTACGACCGCGACGAGGCCGGCGAGCGCGCCGCGGAAAAGTTGGCCGAGAAGCTGATGGCGGTCGGCATCGAATGCTGGCGCATCCAGTTTCCGAAGGGCATGGACGCGAATGAATACGCGTTGAAGGTCACGCCGGCCGCCAAGTCGCTCGGTGTCGCCATTCGCAAAGCGGTGTGGCTCGGCAAAGGTGCGCCGCCGGCACGAGACGAAATCGACGTAAGCATTAGTCCAAACTCCAGTGCTGGAGCGGTTCCTGGCGGCATTGCCTCGGAGAAGCGCATGGATATTAGCTCGCAGGGCGATACTCGTGCGGAGATTCCGCCTCTCTCCCCGGCTTTAAGCATACCGGGGCAGGCTCTAGCCGCTAAAGAAAAAATCTCCGACTTGCTACCCGCGTCCCCGGTCCCGCCCGCACCCGCGAACGATACCCAGGCGGAGGTGCGCGAGAACGAAATCGTCATGACCTTCGCGGACCGCCGCTGGCGCGTGCGCGGCCTGGCCAGGAACGTTTCTTACGATGTGCTCAAGGTGAATCTCATGGTGTCGTCGGGCGATCCTTCGGCAGGCTCAGGACGAGCGGGGTTTCATATGGACACGCTGGATCTGTGCAGCGCCAAGCAGAGGAGCAGCTATCTCATCCTCGCTGCGGTCGAATTGCAGATCAAGGAGGAGGTGCTCAAGGCCGACCTGGGCCGCGTGCTGTTGAAGCTGGAGGCCTTGCAGGACGACAGCATCAAGAGAACGCTGGAACCAAAGACGCCGGCCTCGGTGGAGATCGGCGAGGACGCCAGGCGCGAGGCCTTGGCGCTGTTGCGCGATCCGGCATTGCTTGATCGCATCACCGCCGACTTCGACGCCTGCGGCATCGTCGGCGAGCGCATCAACAAGCTGACCGGCTATCTCGCCGCCGTGAGCCGCAAGCTGGATCGGCCGCTCGCGATCGTGATCCAATCATCGAGTGCGGCCGGCAAGTCGTCATTGATGGATGCGGTGCTCGCCTTCATGCCGGAGGAGGAGCGCATCAAGTACAGCGCCATGACCGGGCAGAGTTTGTTCTACATGGGCGAGACGAATCTCAAAAATAAAATCTTGGCCATCGTCGAGGAAGAAGGGGCCAGCAAGGCGAGCTATGCGCTGAAACTGTTGCAGTCCGAAGGCGAGCTCACCATCGCATCGACCGGCAAGGATCCGGCCACCGGCAATCTGATCACGCAGCAGTATCGCGTCGAAGGCCCGGTGATGATCTTCCTCACCACCACCGCCATCGAGATCGACGAGGAGTTGATAAATCGCTGTCTCGTTCTCTCGGTCGATGAAGGCCGCGAGCAGACGCAGGCGATCCACCAGCTGCAACGCACGAGGCGCACCCTGCAAGGCTTGATCGCGAAGCAGGCGAGGGAACACCTCATCGACCTTCACCGCAACGCGCAGCGCCTGTTGCGCTCGCTCGCGGTGGTCAATCCGTATGCCGATCAACTCACGTTCTTGAGCGACAAGACCCGCACCCGCCGCGATCATGAAAAATATCTCACCCTGATCGACACCATTGCGCTACTGCACCAGCATCAACGTCCGGTGAAGAGCACCACGCATCAAGGCCGGGCGGTCGAGTACATCGAAGTCACACTCGACGACATCGCGCGCGCCAACGCGCTCGCGCACGACGTGCTCGGGCGCTCGCTCGATGAGTTGCCGCCGCAGACGCGAAGGCTGCTCGGCGAAATCGTCGGCCTCGTGCGGGCGCAAGCGCAGGCGCTAGGCGCACGCGTGGGTGACGTGCGCTTCACGCGGAAGCTCGTACGCGATCACGTCGGCTGGACCGACTTCCAGGTGAAGACCCACATGCACAAGCTGGAGGAATTGGAATACGTCC
>JAYWDM010000665.1:0-21262 GCA_043779885.1 Betaproteobacteria bacterium
GCCGCGGTGAAATCGACGAGCGGAGTGTAGAGCCTCACGAAGCGCCGGCCGCCCCGCTTGACCGTGCCGAGCACCGCGTAATAATGATCTTCGATGAGCCCGGCGAGGTCGCGCCTGCCGGTGCGGCGATGCAGTTCGCGCGTGGCGGGCGTGCTCGTGACCATGGCGTCGCGCGCCTTCCCTGCGTGCACGAGTCGCCGCCACAGCGCGTCGGCGGAGTACCGGTTCGGCGTCAGGGTCTTGCTCGGCTTTCCCGTGAGGCTCGTGAGCGCGGCCCCACCGTCGCCGCCTTCGTTGATGTGCACGTAGCCCTTATGCCCTGCGGCGAAGGCCTTCTCAAACAGCGCCGGCCAGAGTTCCTGGCCGTGTGGACCCGTCCGCAGGCCCTTGCCGAACTTTTGCGCACCGCGCGAATCGGCGGGAAATTGGGTGTCCACGCGGACGCTAACCGGGTGCATCCTGCCGTGCTTGCGCTCCTGGAAGGTAACGGTATACGTGCCGTCGCCGTTGTCCTTGATGGCGCGCCGGACCGCGCGGGGGTCTGTGTTGGCGAACGCGACGAGCGCGGAAAGAAAGTAGCAGTCGCCCAGGTCGCCCTGCCCGACGGCGCTCCCGGAGACGCGGCCCACGAAGAGGTCTCCCGTGTAGCGCCGGTAATGAAGGCCCTTGAACGCATGGCGGTCCATGTCCCGTCCGGCGGGAAGCGGTGGCTCGCGCAGCTCGTCGTCCGCGGGCCCGCGAGAGCGTTCAACGCTCATTGGTGGCCGACGGTGCGGATGTCACTGACACGAACACCGGCGGCCGCATGCGCAAACAGGCCTGCAGGCAGTAGTGCAGCCATCTGCGGGTGTAGTCGCAGGCCGGACGCTCATCCAACTGCGCAGCCTGGTGCGGATCGGGAACCTGCATGGCAATATGGCGCAATCCGGGCATGACCGTTCTCCTGTGGTGACAAAGCCGGCTATTCCGCTCTGGAGGAGCCTCATTATATCTACGGTACGACCGGGCACGCATACTCGCCCACGGTGTGCACCGGGCAGGCGCCTCGCACCGTAACCATGCGTCGAGCGTCACACTTCGCTCATGTTCGCAGACGGGGTAAATCACCGGGAGCGCGCCCCCGCGCCGACGCCAACGGCGTAAAATAGACTGTCGTCCCTGCAGAACGACACGGGTATGGCGGGGGTGCCGATGCTGTTACGCTCCGTGCATGGCACACGCATTGCTTACGGGAACGTGCATGAACTTGCCTGCCAATCCAGCACTGACGACGCCGCGCTGGTTCAACGAGATGTACGACGATGCCGGCGTGCCGCGCGAACACTACGCAACCTATGCGAACTGGCTGGACGCGAAGCCCGCGGATTTCATGCGCCAGAAGCAGACGGAAGCGGACACGCTGTACGCGCGCCAGGGCATCACTTTTGCCGTCTACGGCGACGATACCGGCGTCGAGCGTTCAATCCCGTTCGACATCATTCCACGCATCCTGCGTCCGGGCGCCTGGAAAAAGCTGTCCGACGGCTGCTGCCAGCGCGTACGGGCGCTCAATGCATTTTTGCAAGATATCTACCACGGCCAGGACATCATCAAGGCGGGCATCATCCCGGCGCAGCAGGTTCTCGGCAACAGCCTCTACCGGCCCGAGATGCAGGGCTTCAGCGTGCCCGCCGGCGTCTATATACACATCGCCGGCATCGATCTCGTCAAAGTCGGCCGCGATACCTTTTACGTGCTCGAAGACAACCTGCGCACGCCCTCCGGCGTGTCTTACATGCTCGAAAACCGCAAGATGATGATGCGGCTCTTTCCGGAACTCTTCTCGCGGCTGCCGGTGGCGCCGATCGATCACTATGCCGACGTGCTGCTCGACAACCTGCGCGCGGTGGCGCCCCCGGGCATCAGCAATCCGACCGTCGCAGTACTCACCCCCGGCGCATACAACAGCGCGTATTTCGAGCATGCCTTTCTGGCGCAGCAGATGGGTGTTGAACTCGTGGAAGGCCCCGATCTCTTCGTCGCCGACAACTTCGTGTACATGCGCACCACGCACGGACCGCAGCGTGTCGACGTGATATACCGCCGCGTCGACGATGATTTTCTCGATCCGCTCGCCTTCCGCGCCGATTCCATCGTCGGCGTACCGGGACTGTTCGGCGCCTATCGCGCAGGCCGCGTCACGCTGGCCAATGCCATCGGTACCGGTGTCGCCGACGACAAGTCCACCTATATCTACGTGCCTGATATGGTGCGCTTCTATCTCGGGGAAGAGCCCATCCTGCAAAACGTGCCGACTTACCAGCTCGGCAAGCCCGACGATCTGAACTACGTACTTGCGCACCTGCCGGAACTGGTGGTCAAGGAAGTCCAGGGTTCCGGCGGCTACGGAATGCTGGTCGGCCAAGCCGCGAGCGCGGCGGAAATTGCAGCGTACAAGGCGCGCATACTCGCCAACCCTGCGATTTTCATCGCGCAGCCGACGCTCGCGCTGTCGACCTGCCCGACATTCGTGGAGTCGGGCATCGCGCCCCGCCATGTCGATCTGCGCCCGTACGTCCTGTCGGGCAAAACGGTCTCGCTGGTGCCCGGCGGGCTTACGCGCGTTGCGTTGCGCGAAGGTTCGCTGGTCGTGAATTCGTCGCAGGGCGGCGGCACCAAAGATACCTGGGTGCTGGAAGAGTAGCCCCGCATCCTGAATCCTCGACCCTCGACCCTCAATCCTGCACTCAGCCATGTTAGCCCGCGCCGCCAACAATCTTTACTGGATGTCACGTCACATCGAGCGTGCCGAAAACACCGCGCGCATGCTTGACGTGACGTATCGCATGTCGCTCCTGCCGTATCGCGTGCTCGAAGCAGGCCAGGAGTGGGCCGACCCGTGGGCGCTGCCGCTGGTGATTACCGGCCGCGCGACGGAGTACTACGAACGCTACGCGGAAATCACCCCCAACAACGTGCTGCATTTCATGGTGATAGACGCGGCCAATCCGTCGAGCATCTATTCGTGCATCCAGTCGGCGCGCGAGAATGCGCGCAGCGTGCGCGGCGCCATTACCTCGGAAATGTACGAGGATCTGAACGAGCTCTGGCTCAACATACGCAAGGTCGACTACCCGCACGTCGAGTCGCGGGGCGTCAGCGAATTCTTCGACTGGGTCAAGCTGCAGTCGCACCAGTTCCGCGGTGTCACCTTCGGCACCATGCTGCGTGACGAGGGCTACCAGTTCATCCGCCTCGGCACGTTCATTGAACGCGCCGACAACACGGCGCGCATCGTGGACGTCAAATACCACACGCTGCTGCCGTCGGCGGCCGACGTCGGCGGCGCCGTCGATTACTACCAATGGAGCGCGCTCCTGCGCTCGGTCAGCGCGTTCGATGCCTACCGCAAGGTCTATCGCGACGTCATCACACCGATGAAGGTCGCGGAACTGCTGATTCTGCGTGACGATGTACCGCGTTCGCTGCATGCATGCATGAACGACATCTACGAAATACTGCGCGGGCTCAGCGACAAAACCCAGCTCGAGGCCGAACGCATGGCGGGCGAATTGCACGCCATGCTGCATTACGGGCGTACGCCGCAGATCTTCGAACTGGGCCTGCACGAATATCTGATGCAATTTCTCGACGGCATCGACAAGCTCGCCACCGAGATCAACAAGGATTTCCTGGTTCCGGTCTATCCGCTGCAGGCCGTCCATGCGGTCGCGGGCACGCAGACCCAGGTCAATTAGCCGGCCTGCGCGGCGCCTAGATCGAGTCCCTGCGGATCACCGGCTGCACGTCGACCGCAACGGCGAGCTTTTGCGTCGCGGCGCCGAGTACGACACCGCGCAGCGGCGTGACATCGGAAAATTCGCGGCCCCAGCCGAGCGTGACGAACTCGAGGTCGGCCACCTTGCCGTTGGTGGGATCGAATGCGATCCAGCCGATCCCGGGACAATGTCCTTCCACCCACGCGTGCGAGGCATCCGCGCCGGCGAGCGGCTGCTTGCCCGGAGGCGCGCGGTTCAGGATGTAGCCGCTCACGTAACGCGCGGAAAGTCCGAGCGAACGCAGGCAGCTGATCATCAAATGCGCGAAATCCTGGCACACGCCGCGGCGGTGCGCGAGCACTTCGCGCACCTGCGTCGTCAGCGTCGTGGCCTTGGGATCATAAACAAATTCGGCGTGTATGCGGCGTGTCAGGTCGAGCATGGCGGCAGGCAGCGCGCGACCCGCGGGAAAACTCGCGCGCGCGTACTCGGCCGACTCCGGCAATACGGGAACCATCGGCGAAGCGAGTCGGAATTGCACGACGTCAAGGTCGCTGTCCGGTTCCCACTCGCCGGGCACGGCGAGCGCGGTCTCCCACGCCGGGCCCGCGCCGGTGTCCGTCGCGCGGCTGTGCACGTCGACGAGGGACTCCGCGCGCACGGTGAGTTCATCGTGCGGCGTGTCGACCGTGAAGCGCATGACGCCGTTGCCGAAAAAATCACTGCCTGCGGACCGCTCGCTCGGCGCAGGGTCGATATCCACGCGATGCGCGTGCACCGCTTGCCATGGTGTCGTGCGCGGCGCCAGATGCGCGAGCTGGTGCGCGCTCGTCACGGTGTCCGAGTAGGTGTAGCGGGTCTCGTGTACGACGCGATAAGTGACCGCATCCGGCATGGTCGATTACACCCCGAGCATGGCGCGGGCGGCAGCATGGGCATGGTTGAAGAAACGCACCGTCAGCCGGTCATTCAGCGTAAACGCGGCGCCGCGCAGTGTGTCTATCACCTCGCGCAAGCGTGTGTTATCAGGCTTGAGATCGCGCGCCGGGTCGAGGCTTTCCAGCGTCCGCATGGCGGGGCCGAACAACTCGCTGCCGCACGCACCGTAGGCGGCCTCGAGTTTCACGAGCGCGGAGTGGATGCCGGCCGCCTGAAACATCACGGAGCGCGGATTCGCGCTGTCGAGCACCACGAGATCGAGCACCGGCAGCCACTCCGGCCGCGCGTGATAGCGCGAACGGTAGGTGACGGTGGAATCCGCGAGTGACAGGAGCCAGGTGAGGCCGGAGTTGAATCGGTGCCCGAACGCAATCTGCAAAGCGAGGCACTGGAACGCGAGCCGCTCCACGCGCCGGCCGATCGAGAGAAAGCGCCAGCCGTCGTCACGCGTCATGCCGTCGAGCGCAAACCCGGACAGCGTCATCATGCTGGTGATCGTGCGGTCGAGCCAGCGCAGCGTGTCCGACAGCGATGCGTCCTTGTTGAACAGCGGGTCCCTGATCAGGCCGTTGATCGTGCGCCAGTTGTCGAGCGACATGCGGTCGCGCAGGTTGAACGCGACGCGTTCGAGCGCGCGCAGGTTCGCGCGCAGTCCGAACGCGTTGCCTTCGCCCACGGCCGCCGCGAGCAGCGTCGCATCCGGGTCGTCGTCTTTCTTCAGTATGCCGAACGCGGTGACGAGCGCAAGCACCGGCTCGAGCGAATTCTCATCGTCGTCGGTCTCCTGCAGTTTCTGGTTGAGCGCAAGCCGCAGGAGGCGCGCGGCATCATCGCAGCGTTCCTCATAGCGGCCGAACCAGAACAGGTTTTCGACCACGCGCGACGGAATGCCGGCGCGCACGCGCAGCAGGTCGGCGGCCGTGACCGTGTTGCGCAGCAGCGTGAACGAAGCATCGACCGCGCCGGCCGACATCACCCAGGTGTCCTTGGATCCGCCGCCCCGCTGCATCGACACGACGCGCACGTTGGCGCTGCTGGCGACGCGCGTCAGGCCGCCCGGCATGACGACGTAACCGCCCGGAGATGCGACCGCGAACACGCGCAGCCCGATGCCGCGCGCGGCGATGCGGCCGGAGTGCCCCTTGTCCAGCACCGGCGCCTGCGACACGTGCACGAGTTCCTGCGCGACGAAACGTTCGGGATGCGCGGAGAGTTTTTTGCGCAACGCTGCAAGTCCCGCGTCATCCAGATCCTGGCCGAACACCGGCTCCATCGGAAACGCCGGATCGGCCGGTTTGAACACCAGATTTTCGACCTGCTCGAGCGCATCCGCGAGCGCGGCCGTCTCGCCGCACCACCAGGTCGCGATCGATGGCAGACGCAACGGCACGCCGGTCAGGTGTTCGCACAGGCGCGGCAGGAAACCCAGCAGCGCGCCGGATTCCAGGATGCCGGAGCCCAGCGCGTTGGCGATAAGCACGTTGCCGCGCCGCGCGCAGTCGGTCAACCCGGCGACACCCAGCGCCGAATCGTCGCGCAATTCCAGCGGGTCGCAATAATTGTCGTCCTGCCGGCGCAGGATCGCGTGCACCCGTTTAAGGCCGCCGATGGTTTTCAGCCACACGCGGCTGTTGCGTACCGTCAGGTCGCCGCCCTCGACGAGCGGGAAACCGAGGTAACGCGCGAGCAGCGCGTGCTCGAAATAGGTTTCGTTGTACGGACCCGGCGTGAGCAGGACGGTCAGCGTCGGGCCGTCGCCGGTCGGCGCGAAATGCATGAGCGAATCGCGCATGGTCGCGAAGAAGTGCGCGACATGCTCCACGTGCAGGTCGCGATAGAGGGCGGGAAACGCGCGCGATACGATGAGCCGGTTTTCAAGCGCATAGCCCGCGCCCGATGGCGCCTGCGTGCGGTCGGCCATCACCCACCACCGGCCGTCGGGGGAGCGCGCGAGATCCGCGGCATAGACGTGCAGATGCACGCCGCCGGGAACCTGCATGCCGCAGGCGGGGCGCAGAAATCCGCTCTGCGCATAGATCAGCGAGGGCGGAATCAGTCCCTGCTTCAATAGCGACTGGCTGCCGTAGAGATCGGCCAGCACCTGGTCGAAAAGTTCCGCGCGCTGGATGATGCCGGCCTCGATTTCGCGCCATTCCGCGGGCGCGATGATGAGCGGCAGCACGTCGAGATCCCACGGACGGTCGAGCCCCTGCGGATCGGCGTAGACGTTGTAGGTGACGCCGCTGTCGCGAATCTGGCGTTCGGCCGCCGACAGTCGTTCGCGTACGTCGGCGGCGGAGGTCGCAGTCAGTTCCGTCAGCATGCGCGACCAGTGGGAGCGCGGTTTAAGGGGTTCTTCGAACAGTTCGTCGAAGCGGCCCTGCGTATCGGGATAGTTGGTCAGCAAGTCTTTCAATGTCGAACTCGTTCCTGAGTCGGCATCGCCGCGCGTGTCGCGCTGCGCGCCCGCGGGCGCCATTATGCCTAACACCGGCGCAAATCCAAAGTGAACGGGAAGTTCGGGTTGCGCGGCTCGGTGGCGATTTTTATTGCGCCGGGCGTGTGGCCGATACGGAAAAAGCGCGAGAGACGGCGCGCTTCGGCTTCGTAGGCGTTGACCGGAAAAGTATCGTAACTGAGGCCGCCGGGATGCGTTACGTGATACTGGCAGCCGCCCAGCGAGCGGCTCATCCAGGTGTCGACCAGATCGAACGTGAGCGGCGCGTGTATGCCGATGGTCGGATGCAGGCTGGATTCGGGCCGCCAGGCGCGGTAACGCACGCCGGCGACGAACTCGCCGACGTCGCCCGTCGGCTGCAGCGGAACCGGGCGGCCATTGCAGGTGACGATGTGGCGGTCGTCGATCAGTCCGTTGACCTTGATCTGCAGGCGCTCAACCGAAGAGTCCACGTAACGCGCGGTGCCGCCGACCGCGCCTTCCTCGCCGAGCACGTTCCACGGTTCGAGCGCCGTGCGCAGTTCGAGCCGCACATTGCCCGTCGCGAAGTCGCCCAGCCGCGGAAAGCGGAACTCGAGATGGGGCGCAAACCATGCAGGCTGCATCGGGTAGCCGCAAGCGGTGAGTTCCTCGAGCACGTCGCACAGGTCGGTCCAGACGAAATGCGGCAACATGAAGCGGTCGTGCAACTCGGTGCCCCAGCGCTTGAGTTTCGGCGGCTGATACGGATGCTGCCAGAAACGCGCCACCAGCGCGCGCATGAGCAGTTGCTGCGCGAGGCTCATCCGCGCATGCGGCGGCATTTCGAACGCGCGCATTTCCAGGAGTCCGAGGCGTCCGGTGGAACTGTCCGGCGAATACAGCTTGTCGATGCAGAATTCGGCGCGGTGCGTGTTGCCGGTCACGTCGATCAGCAAATTGCGCAGCATGCGGTCGACCTGCCAGGGCTGCGCACCGGGACCGGGGTCCGCCTGCAGGCGCCGCATTTCGTGAAACGCGATTTCCAGCTCGTACACGGAGTCGTTGCGCGCTTCATCCACGCGCGGCGCCTGACTCGTCGGGCCGATGAAAAGACCCGAGAACAGATAAGACAATGCCGGATGGTTGTGCCAGTAGGCGAGCATGCTCGCCAGGAGATCGGGCCGGCGCAGAAACGGCGAATCGGCCGGGGTCGCGCCGCCGAGCACGAAATGATTGCCGCCGCCGGTGCCCGTATGCCGGCCGTCGAGCATGAATTTTTCGGTCGCCAGCCGCGTCTCGCGCGCGGTGTCGTAGAGAAAAGTCGTCTGCTCGACCAGCTGGTCCCAGTTGCGCGCGGGCTGAATGTTGACTTCGATCACGCCCGGGTCCGGCGTTACGCGCAACTGGACGAGCCGCGGATCGCGCGGCGGCTCGTAACCTTCCAGCGTCACCGGCAGCTTGAGCGATGCCGCGGCCGCTTCGACTGCCGCGACGAGTTCCAGATAATCTTCGAGCGCAGCGGTCGGCGGCATGAATACATGCATGCGGCCGTCACGCGGTTCCGCGCACAATGCAGTACGCGTGATCCAGCCCGCCGATTCGAAGGGCGCGGGGCGCGTCGCCGGATCGCGCGCGTTGGACGGCTGCCGCGCGCCATCGCGTCCCGGTTCGGCGATGTGCGCATACCCAGAGGTGGTAAGGTCCGTCCGCGTCGCGCCGTCGCCTTGCGCGCCGGGCATGCGCTGCCGGATGGCCTGATAGCCCGGCAGCGCCGCGAAGGTCTGGTTGGGGTCGGGTTGATGCAGCCACGGGTAATCGTCCGCGCTGGTCCACGGTTGCGAGTCCAGCGGCAGCCGGTAGCCCAGCGCGGAATCGCCGGGGAGCAGGTAGCACCGCCTGGCGCGCAGAAACCACGGGCCGCTGCGCCAGCGTGTGCCATCGTCCGCTTTCGCCACCGGCAGCACGTGGCCGACCACTTTGTCGAGCCCCTGCGAAAATACCCTGTGCAGCCGCTCGCGTTCCAGCGGATCGTCAAGCCGCGCATCGAATGGATCGACGTTGGCGGGCAGGCGGCGTTCGCGCCACAGGTAATACCACACGTCTTCGAACGCCGGCACGATGTGAGCGGGGTCGAGTTCGAGCCGCCGCGCGATTTCGTCGAGCAACGCGCGCGCCTGCAATTCGGTGACGCCGTAATCGACGTGCTCCTGCGCGAACAGCGCGGGGTCCGACCACAGCGGTTCGCCGTCGGCGCGCCAGTAGGCGTTAAACGACCAGCGCGGCAACTGTTCGCCAGGGTACCACTTGCCCTGACCGTAATGCAGCAGGCCCTGCGGCGCATAGTGCGTTTTGAGCCGCGCGAGAAGATCGGCCGCGAGGCCCCTTTTGCGCGGACCCATCGCAGCGATGTTCCACTCGGCGCCGTCGCGGTCGTCCACCGAGACGAAAGTCGGCTCGCCGCCCTGGGTGAGTCTCACGTCGTGCGCGCCGAGATCGGCGTCGATGCGCCGGCCCAGCACTTCGATGTCGCGCCATTGTTCGTCGGTATACGGTTTGGTGACGCGCGGGGCTTCCCACACGCGCTCGACTTTCATGTGGTGCTCGAAGCTGACCTCGCATTCGTCGACCGCACCGGCGATGGGAGCAGCGGAGGATGGCGCCGGCGAACACGCGAGTGGAATATGTCCCTCACCCGCGAGCAGGCCCGAGGTCGGGTCGAAGCCGATCCAGCCTGCGCCCGGCAAAAAGACTTCGCACCATGCGTGCAGGTCGGTGAAGTCGGCGGCCGCTCCCGACGGCCCGTCGAGCGCCTTCACGTCAGGCGTCAGCTGGATCAGGTAACCGGACACGAAACGCGCCGCGAGACCGAGGTGGCGCAGCAATTGCACCAGCAGCCAGCCGGTGTCGCGACAGGACCCCGACCCGTTGGTCAGCGTCACTTCAGGCGGCTGCACGCCCGGCTCCATGCGTATCAGATAGGTAATGTCGCGCTGCAGCCGCTGGTTGAGTGCGACCAGGAAATCGATGGTCTTCATCGGCACCCGCGGAACCTCGGCCAGATACGCGGCGAACTTCGGGTCGGCCGGCAGTTTGACGAGGTAGGGCGCGAGTTCGACCGCCTGTTCGGGAGCGTAGGCAAAAGGGAATTGATCGGCCGCCGGTTCGAGAAAGAAATCGAACGGATTGTGCACGGCCATTTCGGCCACGAGGTCGATCTCTATGCGCAGTTCCTGCGTTTTCTCCAGGAACACGAGCCGCGCCAGATAGTTCGCCTGCGGATCCTGCTGCCAGTTGACGAAGTGCTCCTGCGGGTGCACGCGCATCGAATAGCCCAGTATGCGCGTGCGGCTGTGGGGTGCGGGGCGCAGGCGCACGACCTGCGGTCCGAGGTTGACCGGGCGGTCGTAGCGGTAATGCGTGACGTGATTAAGCGCAACGTGAATCGACACAGTCGAAATTCCTCAGTAACCAGGTATTGGAGTGATGCCGGACGCGGGTTGAGACGGGCGCGTCAGCGGCGGCGTTGCCGTGCATGGGGCATTCACGCGCTCGCCGCCGCCTGCGGCGCGCCGGCCCCATCATGCAGCTGATAATATTCGGCGGCAATTTCCCCGTGTATCGCCGCGAGGTCTGACTGCACGGCATCGAGATATTCGTGCCGCAATGAAGGCGCGAGCTTTTCGACCCGCATTGCGTCCAGCCGGCGCTGCGCGACGCGCAGCCGCTTGAGCGGCCGCATGTTGTGCGGCAGCACCGCAAGGCACGTCTCGAGTTCATCGAGGCAGCGCCGCACGGTACGCGGAAAATGCGGGTCCTTCAACAGGTAATTGACCACATCCGCGCTGCTCACGTGCACGGACACATGGCGCCGGTAACTCTGGTACGCGTTCAGCGACTTCAACACCCCCATCCACAACAGGCCGATCGCCGGATCTTCGGGCACCTGCTGGCGCGGCACCAGCACCGCGGCGTGAATGTCGACGATGCGCGTGGTCATGTCGGCGCGCTCGATGTAGCGCCCAAGCTTGATGAACTGGTAGGCGATGTCATGGCTCATGCAATCCGTCAGGAGGCCGATTACGGACTGCCGGCGTTCAATGATTTCCTCGAGGATGTCATAACGCAGCGCGCGCTCGACCGCCTGCGCGGCGCGGCTGTTGACGAACAGGTAGAGACTGTTGATGCGCTCCCACGCCAGCCGCGGCAGCACTTCGCGCAACGTACGGCAGTTCTCGCGCGCGCAGCGGATGCACGAGACGATGGAGCCGGGATTGCGCGCGTCGCTCACCAGAAACCGCATGATGTTCGCCTCGTCATGCTGCGCATACGAGTCTGCGAACTGGCGGTCGAGCCCCGCAACCTTCAGCAGCACGTCCCAGCCGAACGAAGCCCCGCGCGGCAGGTCGAGCAACACCTGCGTTGTCGCGTTGATCAGGCGCGCGGTGTTTTCGGCGCGCTCGAGGTAGCGCGTCATCCAGTACAGATTTTCCGCAACTCGCGAGAGCATCAGCGTCGAGCCTCCACTATCCAGGTATCCTTGCTGCCGCCTCCCTGCGAGGAATTGACCACCAGCGAGCCTTCGCGCATCGCCACGCGCGTGAGGCCGCCGGTGGTCACGTAAAGGGAATCCGACTGTAGCACAAACGGGCGCAGATCCAGGTGCCGCGGCGCGACGCCGTCGCCGGCAAGCGTCGGCGCGGTGGACAGCGCCAGCGTGGGCTGCGCCATGTAGTTTCGCGCATCGGCCACTATGCGTCGCCGGCATTCCTCGCGTTCGGCGACGCTCGCGCGCGGCCCGATCAGCATGCCGTAACCGCCGGATTCATTGGCGGGCTTGACCACCAGCTTGTCGAGGTTCGCGAGCACGTACTCGCGGTCGTGCGCGTCCATGCACAGATAGCTCGGTACATTCGGAATGATGGCGTCTTCGCCCGGGTAGTAGCGGATGATTTTCGGCACGAACGTGTAAACGACCTTATCGTCGGCGACACCCGCGCCGGGCGCGTTCGCGATGCCGACTTTGCCGCGCCGCCACGCGCGCATGAGGCCGCGCACGCCGAGCGCCGAGTCGGCGCGGAAAACTTCAGGGTCGAGAAAATCGTCGTCCACGCGCCGGTAGATCACGTCAACGCGGCGCAGGCCGTCGATGGTTTTCATGTACACGCAGTCATCCGCCGCGACGACGAGGTCCGGCCCTTCGACCAGCACCGCGCCCATCTGCTGGGCAAGATAGCTGTGCTCGAAATAGGCCGCGTTGTAGATGCCGGGCGTCAGCACCGCGATCACCGGCCGCTCACCCGGACGCGGCGACAGCGCGGCCAGGGCGTCGAAGAGACGCGTGGTGTAATCATCCACCGGCAGGATGTCGCAAAGCTCGAACAGTTCGGGAAACAGCCGTTTCATCAGCATGCGGTTTTCGAGCATGTAAGAAACACCCGACGGCACGCGCAGGTTGTCTTCGAGCACGTAGACGGTGCCGTCACGGTCACGCACCAGATCGGTGCCGCAGATATGGGCCCACACCCCAAAACGGGGCGTCTGGCCGACGCATTGGGGACGAAAATTGCGCGAACTCGCGATAATCTCCGCCGGAATTATCCCGTCCTTGATGATAGCCTGCCGATTGTAGAGGTCGTCGATAAACAGGTTCAATGCGGTAAGCCGCTGCTTCAGACCGGCTTCAATGCGGCGCCACTCCTCCCTGGGCATTACGCGCGGAATGATGTCCAGCGGCCATGCACGATCGATATTGGCGCCGTCGCTGTAGACGGTGAAGGTGATGCCCATCGTGATAATGGCAGCATCCACCGCGGCGCGGTGACGGTTCAGTTCGGCGGCATCCAGGCTGGACAGATGGTCAACCAGCGTTGCGGCCCATGGGCGCGGCAAGCCTTGCGCGTCGATGAGTTCATCGTAGAAGCCGTGCGAACGGTAACTGCTGAAATCGAGTTTCATGACAATTCAGGTGACAGGGGCATGTCGACTATTGCAAGAACCGTGCGCGGCGCCGGCGGCCGCAGTCCTGCTGCGGGTGGTTAAAAATACCACTATCCCACTTCCCGCGGCGACTGCAAACTGCCTCTTCCACGCTGGCACGGCCTCTTATGCGAGCGCAGGCGGGCGGCAACTGCGCGCGGGCCGGAGCCATAACCACTGTGTACGCTGGCGTACAGTGCGTCAGCGGAGAAACGCATTAAAATTTCTGTGGCTGCGTCGGTTCCTCAGGCAGCCGTTGCACGGCTGGCGGCCCGCGCAGGCATCGGGCACAGGATTGAAAATACAGCGTGCGAACCGCGGACCCGCGCGTCCGCGGCAAGCCGCACACAATTGGTTTCTTGAAATTGGTATCGTGAATATGGGTTGTCGAATGAGCGCGGAGCGCGGGGCATGACCTACTGCGTAGGGGTAATGCTCGACCAGGGCATCGTTTTCGCTTCGGACTCCCGTACGAATGCAGGCATGGACAACTTCGCCAGGTTTTGCAAGATGACGGTGTTCGAGCGTCAGGGCGAACGGGTCGTCGTTCTGCTGAGTTCAGGCAACCTCGCCGGAACCCAGGCAGTCATCGGCGTGCTCAACCGGCACTGTGCCGCCGGCGACGCGGCCGCCAATGTCCTGGGCGCGCGGACCATGTTCGACGTCGCGATGCTGGTCGCGGACGCGATGCGGGCGATTGAAAAACGCGACGGCGAGTACCTGGAAAAAAACGAGATCAGCTTCAATGCCTCTTTTCTCGTCGGCGGGCAGATCTGCGGCGAGCCGCTGCGGCTCTTCCGGATCTACGCCGAGGGCAATTTCATCGAAGCGGGTGTCGACACGCCCTACTTTCAGACGGGCGAAACCAAATATGGCAAGCCGATACTCGACCGCGTAATTTCGCGTGCAACGCCCATCGCAGAGGCCGCGAAATGCGTGCTGGTGTCGTTCGATTCGACCATGCGCAGCAATTTATCGGTGGGCATGCCGATCGACCTGCTCTGCTACGAGCGAGACAGTTTCGACGTGCGGATGCGGCGCCGTATCCACGACGGGGACGCTTATTTCACCGCGCTCGGCAACGCGTGGGGCGAAGGCACGCGGCAGGTGTTTCGCCGGTTGCCCGAACTCGTCTGGTAAAGAGTCGCCGCGATCGATTCCTTTGTCATCACCTGTGAACACGGCGGCAACCGAGTACCCGCACCCTACCGGCGGTTGTTTCGGGGATGGCGTGCGTTGCTCAACTCTCACCGCGGCTACGATCCCGGTGCGCTGGCCATGGCAAGAGCGCTGGCTGGCGCATTCAGCGCGCCGCTGGTGAGTTCGACCATCAGCCGGCTGCTGGTCGACCTGAATCGATCGGGCTATCACCCGCGGCTCTTCTCCGCGGCGACACGCGGCGCGCCGGCCGCGCTGCGGGAGCGGATAGTCGAACAATACTACCTGCCATACCGCATGCGGGCCGAGCGTCTGGTCGGGCAGGCGGTGTCGTGCGGCTATCGTGTAGTTCATATTTCATCGCACAGCTTCACGCCGCAGCTCAATGGCAGGCGGCGCGTTGCCGACGTGGGTTTGCTCTACGATCCCGCCCGGCGCGTCGAGGCCGCGCTGTGCGCGCGCTGGAAGACGGCGCTCGCGGCATGCGCGCCGGAACTGCGGGTGCGCCGCAATTACCCCTATGCCGGCAAAGGCGACGGTCTGACCTCGCACTTGCGCCGGCGCTTCCCGCCCGCCGCCTACGTCGGAATTGAAGTGGAGATCAACCAGGGCATCGTCCGCGCGGCGGGCGGGCGTTGGACCGCTTTGCGACGCGCGCTGATCGACTCGTTGCGCGCCGCGTGTGCCGTCTGAGCGCCGCATGATTTCCACTGGAAAAATAATTCCTGCCACAGACACGTCGTGTGCCGCGCTATGCGACCTGGCGATTACCGGAGAATAATCATGCAAATTCGCGTCGGCTTCGAAATGAACTACGACTGCCCGCAACCCACCCCGATGATATTCAACCTCAACGTTCACTTCACACGCGTCTCCGATCTCGCCGGCCGTGATGACCTGGTGTTCGACCCGCCGGTGCCGATAGCGGCGTATCGCGACAGCTTTGGCAACTGGTGCACGCGCATCGTGGCGCCGCAGGGCCGCACGCGCATCCGCGCCGATGCGCTCGTGAACGATACCGGCGCCCCCGACGCGATCGTGCCTGATGCGCCGCAGATTCCCGTGCCGGACCTGCCCGAGGACACGCTGCTCTTCCTGCTTGGGAGCCGGTATTGCGAAACCGACCGGCTGTCCGAGACGAAATGGAGCCTCTTCGGGCAGACGCCAACAGGCTGGAGCCGCGTGCAGGCGATCTGCGACTACGTACATCGGCATATCACTTTCGGCTATGAGCACGCGCGCATGACGCGCTCGGCGTTTGAAGCCTTTTACGACAGGACCGGCGTGTGCCGCGATTACACGCACCTTGCCATTGCCTTCTGCCGCTGCATGAACATTCCGGCACGCTACTGCACAGGCTACCTGGGCGACATCGGCATGCCGCCGCCCTACGGCACGCCGGATTTCGCCGCGTGGTTTGAGGTTTTCCTCGGCGGACGTTGGCACGTCTTCGACGCGCGCAACAATATTCCGCGCATAGGCAGGGTGCTGATCGCGCGCGGCCGCGACGCTTCCGACGTTGCGATCAGCTCGACTTTCGGCCCCAACACACTGACGAGCTTCAGGGTTTGGACCGACGAGATACGCGCCGGTTGACGCCAACGGTTCTGCGTGGATCGCGTCATTGTGCCACCCGCCCCGCGGCGTGGGGCGCGTCCAGGGTAACGATGCGCTTTGCCATATCCACACCAAGAGTCGTAGTATCCATGCCAGACTGTTCCCGTCTCAACCTCGATACTTATTGGCCGCCAACATGCGGTGATCCCGATGATCGAATCCCTCCTGCTGACCGCGGCCCGCCTGCTGACTTTCGACCATAATCGGCCGCTGACCAATGCGAGCAGCTTTTTCTTCGCGCGGGACGAGCGGCTGTTCCTCGTGACGAGCCGGCACGTAATGATCGATGAGCCGAGCAAACACTTCCCTGACCGCATCGAAATCGAGTTGCACGTCGACGCTGACAACCTGGCCCAATCCACCGGCTTCTCGATTCCGCTCTACCGCGACGGCAAGAGCGTCTGGCGCCAGGGCTTCGACACCGCCGGCGAGATAGACGTCGCGGTAATCGAGCTGGAGCGCGACGCGCTGCCCGAAACGGCGGTCTACCGCGCGTTCACACCCAGGCACCTGCACTCCTCGGACGATGAGGTTGAGATCGGCAGTTCACTGCTGGTCGTGGGCTTTCCGCTCGGCTTCCACGACACTTTGCACCACATGCCGGTAGTGCGCCGTGCGGTCGTCGCGTCCGCGTATGGCCTGCGTTTCCGCGGCCACGGTTACTTTCTGACCGACGCGCGCACACATCGCGGCACGAGCGGCGCGCCGGTGGTCATGCGGGTGCCCGCGCAGGATTCCCCGCAGGCCGAACTACCGTGGAAGCTGCTCGGCGTGCACTCCGCGCGGCTCGATGAAGGCACGCGTGACAGGGATGTGGACGAGGCGCTCGGGCTGAACTGCGCCTGGTATGCCGACATTTTGCTCACACTCACTGCAGACTGACCGCGGCCTGCCTCTCGATCGAGACTGATCCAGCGGCTCGCGCGCCAGTTCCCGGCGACGCGTGGCCGCGCCTGTCGCGTTCAGCACCCGCCGCGCGCGGGTTTTCGCCGCCGCAACGGTATCGCGCTTGGCGGGCGCCGGACGTTGCCCTAATATGCGGGACGGGCTGGCCGGGATGCGCCGACGACCCGGTATTTTTGCGCGTCGTGCCCTGATCCCGACTCCCGCTACCCGCGCGCGTGCGCCATGCCTACGAAGGGGCGATATGATCCGTTTTGCTTGCAATGATTGCAGCTGCGCTCCGCTTGCACGGCACGTTCTGCTGCCCGCGCTGATACTCGCGGCGAGCGGCAGCGCCGGCGCCCAGAATTTTCCGGACAAGCCGGTGCGCGTGCTGGTGCCATTCGCGGCGGGCAGCGGCACCGATATTCTGGCGCGCATAGTCAGCGAAGAATTGCGCACCACACTGGGCGTCAATTTCGTCATCGACAACCGGGCCGGCGCATCGGGTCAGATCGCGGCGGAACTGGCGGCGAAGGCCAATCCCGACGGCTACACGCTGTTTCTGAGCACCAACACGCCGCATTCGGCGAACCCGTTTCTGTTCAGGAAGCTCAATTACAACCCGGACAAGGACTTTGCGGCGATTGCGCGCATGATCTACTACGAATTCATCCTGGCGGTGAACCCGAATTCCGGCATCAGGACCGTGCCGGAACTCATCACCTACATTAAAGCGAATCCCGGCAAGACCTCGTACGCGTTCGGCAACAGCACCGGACAGGTCAACAGCGCGTACTTCGTCAGCGCCGCACGGCTGGATTCGCTCGCCGTGCCCTACAAGAGCACGCCGCCCGCCATGACCGATCTCATCGCGGGACAGGTTCAATACATGTTTGTCGATGCGGCGTCGAGCCAGGGGCACATTAAATCCGGCCGGCTGCGCGCGATCGCAGTGATGTCCGACAAGCGTTCAGGTGTGACCCCCGATCTGCCGGCAGTGGGCGAAACGGTACCGGGCTTCGATACCGTGCCATGGGCCGGCATGTTTGCTCCGGCGGGCACGCCGAAAGCGGTCATAACCCGGCTGAACACCGAGATCGTGAAGGCCATCAAGAAGCCCGCGATCCATCAGCGACTGGCGGACATAGGCCTGCAGCCGGCGCCAAGCACGCCTGCCGAGCTCGACCAATTCGTCAAAGAGCAACGCGCGGCCTGGGGCAAGAAAATCCGCGACGCCGGTATTCAGCCCGAATGAAAACCGACACCCCGCAAACCGTCCTGCTCAAGCACTACACGCCGCCGCCGTTTCTGGTCGACACGGTCGATCTGGACGTGGATTTCCAGTCCGCGGAAGTCATCGTCACCGCGCGTCTCGCAGTGCGCCGCAATCCCGCTGCGGTCAGCCGCGAGGCGCCGCTCACGCTCGACGGCGATGAACTGGAAACGCTCGAAGTGGCGATCGACGGCGTGACGCTGGAGCCGGATCGATATACGCGCAGTGACGTGCTGATGACGCTGAACAGCGTGCCGGACGCATTTGAACTGCGCACCGTGACCCGCATCCGCCCGCATGCCAATACCAAACTGTCCGGCCTTTACGCCTCCGCCGACGGTTACTTTACGCAGTGCGAGGCGCAGGGATTCCGCCGCATCACCTGGTTTCCCGACCGCCCCGATGTAATGTCCCGCTACGCGGTGACCATGCATGCGGGCAAGGCCGAACTGCCGCTGCTGCTGGCCAATGGCAACCCAGTCGGCAGCGGCGACGAGCCGGGGGACGCGGGCAAGGACAGGCATTGGGCAAAATGGGTCGATCCCTTCCCCAAGCCCTGCTATCTGTTCGCCATGGTCGCGGCGCGTCTGGACGTATTGCGCGACACCTGGCGCACGCTGTCCGGCCGCAGCGTGCAGCTTGCGATCTACGTCGAGCGCGGCAAGCTCGATCAATGCGCCCACGCGATGGCCGCGCTGAAAAAATCCATGCGCTGGGACGAAGACACTTTTGGCCTCGAATGCGATCTCGACCACTACATGATAGTCGCCGTCGGCGACTTCAATATGGGCGCGATGGAAAACAAAGGCCTGAATATCTTCAACACCAAGTACGTGCTGGCGCGGCCCGACCTTGCGACCGACACGGATTACGAGAACATCGACCGCGTGGTGGCGCATGAGTATTTCCACAACTGGACCGGCAACCGGGTGACGTGCCGCGACTGGTTCCAGTTGTCGCTGAAAGAAGGCCTGACCGTTTTTCGCGACCAGGAGTTCGGCGCCGACGTGCACAGCGCCGGTGTCACCCGCATTCGCGATGTGCGCGGTTTGCGCGCCGCCCAGTTCCCCGAAGACGCGGGCCCGATGGCGCACCCGGTGCGGCCGGCGTCCTACATTGAAATCAATAATTTCTACACCGCCACGGTTTACCAGAAGGGCGCCGAGGTCGTGCGCATGATCCGGACGCTGATCGGCAAGGCGGCTTTCCGGCGCGGCATGGATATCTACTTCGCGCGGCATGACGGCGAGGCCGTCACGTGTGACGACTTCGTTGCGGCGATGGCCGAAGCATCGGGCGCGGATTTCGCCCAATTCATGCGTTGGTACGATCAGGCCGGGACGCCGCAGGTGGCGGCCAGCGGCCGTTATGACGCGCCATCGCGGCGCTACGTGCTGACGCTTGGGCAGACTTGCGTCGCGTCGCCCGGACAAAGTGACAAGCAACCGTACCATATTCCGGTCGCCATGGGACTGGTCGGGCCGGATGGCGCTGACCTGCCGCTGCGCCTGAGCGGGCAAACCAACGCCACCGCGCATTGCGTCCTGTCGCTAACCCGAGACCGGCAGGAATTCGTATTCGAGGACGTGGGAGTGGCTCCCGTACCGTCGCTGCTGCGCGGCTTTTCGGCGCCTGTGACGCTGGACTTCCCTTATAGCGAAGAGGAACTCGCGCATTTACTGGCCCACGACAGCGACTCCTTCAATCGCTGGGAAGCCGGCCAGCGGCTGGCGGGGCGCTTGATTCTGTCGGCAACCGCGACCATCGCCGCCGGCGGCACGCCTTCATGGCCGGAAAGCTACGCGCGCGCCGCGGCGAACGTGCTCGCGCGGGCCGGTGATGATCCGGCGTTTGCCGCGGAAGCGCTGTCGCTGCCGTCGGAAACCACGCTTGCCGAGCAATTGGAACGCGTCGATCCCGATGCGCTGCATGCCGCGCGCAACGGCCTGCGACTGTTCCTTGCCGGGGCACTGGGTGCGGCCCTGCAGGCTTGCTACGACCATTTCGCACCGAACGGCCCGTACCGGCCAGACACACTTGACGCCGGCCGGCGCGCGCTGCGCAATGTCTGCCTGGGCTACCTGGCCGAACCGGATACGCCTGCCGCACGCCATATGGCGTGGCAGCAGTTCGAGACTGCCGACAACATGACGGATCAGTTCGTCAGCCTCGCCATCCTTGCGCAATGCGAAGGCCCCGAGCGGGCGCGGGCGCTCGCCGCGTTTCATGACCGCTGGCAGCATGAGGCGCTGGTGCTGGACAAATGGCTGTCGGTGCAGGCATTGAGCCGCCGGCCCGGCACCCTGGCTGACGTACAACGGCTCGTGGAGCATCCGTCGTTCGACGTCCGCAATCCGAACAAGGTTTACGCGCTGATACGCGGCTTCGGCGCGAACCACGTGCGCTTCCATGCGGCCGATGGCGCGGGTTACCGTTTCATTGCCGCGCAGATTTTGCAGCTTGATGCGATCAACCCGCAGGTCGCCGCCCGGATCGCCCGTTCGTTCGACCGCTGGCGCAGGTTCGACGCGCAACGCCAGGCGCACGCCCGCGCGGCGCTCGAAACCCTGCACGGACACGCGGGTCTTTCGCGCGACGTGTTCGAGATCGTGCAGAGGACACTCAGCTAACTTGTCCGCCGATTAATGCAGAACGTAGCGCGGAAGGAGCGCAGCGCATTCCGGGGTCCCTCGCCCGCAATGCGTCTACCCCCGGATTTCATTTCACTCATCCGGGAAACGCATGCCGACTCGTCTGCGGATAGCAGGTGGAGTATGCTACGAGGGTTGGACTTCCAATCAACACAATCAAGGAGAACCAGGATGGCTGCACTTCAGGTTGGCGCACCGGCGCCGGATTTTTCTCTCGCATCGCACGCGGGCACTACGCTCACGCTCGCGGGTTTCAAGGGCCGCCGCACGGTGGTGGCGTTCATGCCGTTCGCTTTTACCGGCGGATGAAAGAATCAAGTCAGCGGGTTCCGTGAGAACTACGCACAATTCAAAGCGCTCGACGTGGAGATCCTGCAACTGAGCGCGGACACCGTGCCGAGCCTGAAGGCCTGGGCGGAACAACTGGGCGGCCTGCCTTTCCCGCTGCTCTCCGACTACTGGCCGCACGGCGCGGCCGGCAAGGCCTACGGCGTTTTCAACGAAGAGCGCGGCATGGACGCGCGCGCGGTATTCCTGGTCGATGCGCAAGGCGTCATCCGGCATTCGCACGTGTATGCGCAGGGCA
>JAYWDM010000666.1:0-3004 GCA_043779885.1 Betaproteobacteria bacterium
TTGATCGACAGCGTGCGGCGCTACGAGACCGTCTACAAGCAGGCGGGCGCAGTGCACGGCTGCGCGCTTGCCAAGGATGCCGAGATCCTGCTGTTCATCGAGGATGTCGGCCGCCATAACGCGGTCGATGCGATCGCCGGCCAGATGTGGCTCGACGGCATCGATGGCGCCGACAAGATTTTCTACACCACCGGCCGCCTCACCTCGGAAATGGTGATCAAGTGCGCGCAAATGGGCATCCCGGTTCTCGTTTCGCGCTCGGGGCTCACGCAGATGGGCTACGAAGTCGCGCAAAAGGTCGGCATCACGATGTTCGGGCGCGCGACCGGCAAGCACTATCTGTTGTTCACCGGCGAAGAGCGCTTCAGGAAATGAACGCCGGCATTACGGGCGTGATCCTCGCCGGGGGCCAGGGCCGGCGCATGGGCGGCATCGACAAGGGGTTGCGCGAACTGCGCGGCAAACCGATGGCCGCGTGGGTGATCGAACGCCTGGCACCGCAAGTCAGCGAAGTGCTGATCAACGCCAATCAGAACATCGAGACTTACGCACGCTTCGGCCATCGCGTCATTCCCGATGCGATCAGCGGATTTGCCGGACCGCTCGCCGGACTGCAGCGCGGCTTGAGCGAGGCAAGCTACCCGTTGGTCGCCACCACGCCCTGCGACACGCCGTTCCTGCCGCTCGATCTCGTCGCGCGTTTGGCTGCGGCGTTGACGGCGCAGCACGCGCAAATCGCGGTCGCCCGCACCGGTGATCAGCCGCATCCGGTGTTTTGCCTGTGCCGGCGCGATGTGTTGCCCCACTTGACGCGCTTTTTGACAGACGGCGGACGCAAGATCGATGCCTGGTACGCGACGCTGCGGGTCGCTGAAGTCACGTTTGACGACCAACCCGGCGCCTTCAGCAATATCAATACGCTCGAGGAATTACGCGGGTTCGAGTCCGGTTCCTGAAGCGGAACGCTGGGTGTATTAAAGCAACGCAGCTGCCGCTGCCCATCGGCGCGGCGACGACATTCCATCCTCTCAAGCTGGCTCGAGTACCGCAGGCGTCGCATCCGCGGCAGCGAGCAGGGCTTCGGGCTTGGCGACGAAATAGCCTTGCGCGTAATCGACGCCGATTCCGCGCAGGCGTTCGAGTATGGTTGCATCTTCCACGAACTCCGCGACCGTCTTCAGGCCGAGAATGTGCGCGATGCGGTTGATTGCCTCGACAATGGCCTGATCCATCGGATCGTCCGCCATATCGCGCACGAACACGCCGTCGATCTTGATGTAATCGACCGGCAGATATTTGAGATACGCGAACGACGACATGCCGATGCCGAAATCGTCCAGCGCGAAACGACAGCCCAGCGCCTTCAATTCGTGCATTAATTGCGCCGCCTTGGTGAGATTGGCGATCGCGGTCGTCTCGGTAACTTCGAAGCAGAGCAAACCGCGCGGCAGGTTAAAGCGGTTCAGGAGCTGGCGCAGAAAATCGATGAAGCTCGCGTCGTTGATGCTTACGCCGGACAGGTTGACGGCGTAAAAGCCGCTCGTCCATGCAGCCTGCTCGCGCGGTATCGCGCCGCTTTCGCATTGACCGTGCAGAAATTCGATCAGCGAGCTGATGACCCAGCGCTCGATCGACGACAGCAGGTTAAAGCGCTCGGCCGCGGCCATGAACCCGCTCGGTGGAATCAGATTGCCGGCGCGATCGAGCATGCGCAGGAGTATCTCGTAATGCGGCGCGCCGCCATCGCTCGCGCCGAGCGCAATGATCTTCTGCCGGTAGAGACGGAAGTTGCCAAGTTCAAACGCGTGATTGATCTGCGACACCATTTGCAGATCAGCGTTCTGCGGCCGCGAGTCGGCATGTTGCGGCCGAAACACCTGCACGCGGTCGCGCCCTTTGCTCTTCGCCTCGTAGCACGACGCGTCCCCGCTGGCGAGAACGCCGTTCACGCTGTCCTCCCCATCGATTGCCACCAGTCCGGCGCTCGCGCCGATGCCGAAGGTCTTGTCCTGCCAGACGAAGCGGAAATCGCGCACTGCCTCGCGCAGGCCATTGGCAATGCGCACGGCCTGATCGAGCGGGCACGCTTCGAGCAGAACGCCAAACTCGTCGCCGCCAAGCCGCGCCAGCGTGTCGCTGCCGCGCATACGCGCCTGCATCACGCTCGTCAGCTGGCGCAGCAGCTCGTCGCCGGCCGCGTGACCGCAGGAATCGTTGACGGCCTTGAAATTATCGAGGTCCATGTACATCAATGCATGCTGCTTGTCATCGCCCCGCGCGGCCTCGATCAACCCGGCCAGCCGGCGCTCAAACTCGCGCCGGTTGACCAGGCCGGTCAACGCGTCATGGCTCGCCTGCCAGGTGAGTTGCTGCGCCATCGCCTGAATCTGGCTCGCATCCTGAAATACGACTACCCGGCCGACCAGCCCGCCCCTGCCGTCGTGGATAGGCGCTGACGAATCGCGGATCGCGCACGAATTGCCGTCGCGACCGAGCAGACGCACGGTCATGTCCGGCGGTTCGCGCGCGCCGGCCGCGTGGTGCGCAATCGGCTTGCCGGTTTGTTCGTCGACCACCTGGTAAACAACGTCAAGCGGCTTGCCCCTGGCCTCCTGGCCGTGCCAGCCCGTATAGCGTTCCGCCACCGGATTCATGTAGTCGACATTGCCGTCCCCGTCGGTCGTAATGACCCCGCCGCCGATTGAATGCAGTGTCATTTCGGCCAGTTCCTTTTCGCGCTGCAGCGCGTTTTCGCTGTGTGCGATACGGCGTGTCACCACTGCTGCGATCCACGCACCTGCGATGAGCACTACGATGCCCGCCATGGCAACCAGCAACAGGGCTGCGCGCAGCGACTCGCTCGCGTGCGCGATTGCATCAAGCGTCGCGGCCCGCTTGGCATCTACCACCCGGTTGAGCGATAACTGAAATTCGTCCTGCACCGCCAGAGCCTGCCGCAGCAGCAAGTCCGTGGCGGCGGCCGCGTTGCCTTGCATTAACAACG
>JAYWDM010000667.1:0-8625 GCA_043779885.1 Betaproteobacteria bacterium
TCAACGATCAGCGGCACTGTAGCGGGGCGGGGCAGCGACAGCTTGTATGCCTATTACCAGGACGTGAAGCCGCTCGCGGAACTGATCCGGCAGAGCGCCTCGGGTTGGTCCATCATTCCCTCGCATCTTGACTTGTCGAAAGTCGACTCGCAGTTCGGCAAAGGACCGCAGGCGCTGAACAGGCTGCACGCGGGCATCGTCAGGGAACACCTCAATACGGCACGCCCGATCCTGATGGACGCGAGCCCGCTTCTGGGGGTTTTGTCGTTGAACGGAATTTTTGCGTGCGACCGGGTGCTGATCCCGATCTCCGCCGACTATCTGGCGATCAACGGGGCGCTGCAAGTCGATCGTACCCTGCGGGCGCTGGAACGCGTGCTGAAACAACCGCCGATGAAACGTTTCGTGATAACGAGGTTCGACGCGCGGCGCAACATGTCGTGGGACATCGACCGCAAACTGCGCGCGCGTTTCGGCGCGGAAATGTGCGAGACGCGCATCGCGGAGAACGTAAGCCTTGCCGAGAGCCCGGCGCAGAATTGCGATGTATTCAAACACGCGCCGGAGAGCCGCGGCGCGCGCGACTACGCAGCCTTGTCGGAAGAACTCGAAGCGGCGGGTTTTTTCCGCTAGATCTTCGCCGGCGGTTCGGGGTCGGTTTCCCTGCCGATCAGGTTGATCGCGCTTTCAAGGTCAAAGGCTTCATCTTTGCCCGACTGCCGCAGTTCCTGGCATTCGATGACTTCGCAACGCTGGTAAATCTGGCTGATTTTTCCCTCGGCCTCGGCACGGTCACGCGCCGTGACCTGCAGATTGTCGACGATCATGCCGCCGCGGGTTTTGATCTTGAAGCCGAACTTGAGCATAACCAGATCCCCCCGGAAGATGGTACGGTGATTATCCCACGGCCGCGATACACGCGGCGCATCAAGGCTCGGATTTCAGGTCTGCCTTGTAATACCTGAATCGCTGCACATAGTGATCGGCAAACGCATTGATGCCGGCGATTTCGTCGGCTGACAGCTGGCGCACGACCTTGCCGGGCGCGCCCAGCACCAGCGAGCCGTCCGGGATGACCTTGCCCTCGGTGACCAGCGCATTGGCGCCGATCAGGCAGTTTCGGCCGATGACCGCCCCGTTCATGATGACGCTCTTGATGCCGATCAGGCAGCCGTCGCCGATCGTGCAACCATGCAGCATCGCCATGTGGCCGATGCTGACGTTCCTGCCCAGTGTGAGCGGGAAGCCGGGGTCGGTGTGCAGCACCGAGCCGTCCTGCACCTGCGAGTTTTCGCCGATCGTTATCACGTCGTTATCTCCGCGGATCACCACGTTGAACCAGACGCTCGCGTTGTTTTCGAGCACCACAGAACCGATCACCGCGGCGCTCGGCGCGATCCAGTAGTCGCCCTTCGTAACGATCTTGCGTTCAGCGAGTGAATATTTCATGCCGGCTTTCAGTGGGGAAACCAGAGGGGGAAACGCGGGAAACCGGATTATACCTTGCGTCGATTGCCGCCCCCCGCGGCGGCGGCGGGCATCGTTGCAACAAAAAACGGGGGGCTGCCGCCCCCGTCTTCAGCGCGGCATAGTGCCGCGATTACAGCAACGGCACGATCAACAGCGCCACGATATTGATGATCTTGATCAGCGGATTGATGGCGGGACCGGCCGTATCCTTGTACGGGTCGCCCACGGTGTCTCCGGTTACCGCCGCTTTGTGCGCATCGGAACCCTTGCCGCCGTGGTTGCCTTCCTCGATATATTTCTTGGCGTTGTCCCACGCGCCGCCGCCGGTGCACATGGAAATCGCGACGAAGAGCCCGGTGACGATCGTGCCCATCAGCATGCCGCCGACCGCCATGCGCGACGCATCCGCGCCCATCAGCGCGCGCATCACCAGTGCCAGCACGACCGGCGTAAGTACCGGCAGCAGCGACGGGATCATCATTTCCTTGATCGCTGCCTGGGTCAGGAGGTCGACTGCCTTCGAGTAATCCGGCTTGGCAGTGCCTTCCATAATGCCCTTGATTTCCCTGAACTGGCGCCACACCTCGACGACAACCGAACCGGCGGCGCGGCCGACGGCTTCCATCGCCATGGCTGCGAACAGGAACGGAATCAGGCCGCCGATGAAGAGGCCGATAATGACCGCCGGCTCGGATAAACTGAACGGGACGGACTTGTGGGCCGCTTCGAGCGCATGCGTGAAATCCGCGAACAGGACGAGCGCCGCAAGCCCCGCCGAGCCGATCGCGTAGCCTTTCGTCACTGCTTTGGTCGTGTTGCCCACTGCGTCGAGCGGATCGGTAATGGCGCGGACAGAATCCGGCAATTTGGCCATTTCCGCGATGCCGCCGGCGTTATCGGTGATAGGGCCATAGGCGTCCAGCGCGACGATGATGCCGGCCATCGACAGCATGGACGTCGCGGCAATCGCGATTCCGTACAAGCCGGCCAGCGTGTATGACGCCCAGATCGAAGCGCAGACAAATAGCACCGGGTACGCCGTCGACTTCATTGACACCGCGATGCCAGCGATGATGTTGGTCGCGTGCCCGGTCGTCGACGCTTGCGCGACGTAACGCACCGGCGCGTATTCGGTGCCTGTGTAATATTCCGTGATCCAGACCAGGAGCCCGGTCAGCACGAGGCCAACTACCGCCGCGCCGTAGAGCCTGTTTACCGACAATTCCGGATACTGCACGCTGACGTCGCCCATCATGTACAGGGTGATCGGGTAAAAAGCGACCAGCGCGAGTACGCCCGCGACTATCAGGCCGCGATAGAGCGCATTCATGATCTTCTGGCCGGGTGTCGCCTTGACGAACATGCAGCCGATGATCGAGGCGATGATCGAAAAACCGCCCAGCACGAGCGGGTACACCACCGCGTTGGCGGCGTAAGTCTTGAGCGTCAGCGCGCCCAGCAGCATGGTCGCGATAATCGTGACCGCATAGGTTTCGAACAGATCGGCGGCCATGCCGGCGCAATCGCCGACATTGTCGCCCACGTTGTCGGCAATCACGGCCGGGTTGCGCGGATCATCCTCTGGAATGCCGGCTTCGACCTTGCCCACCAGATCGGCGCCGACGTCCGCGCCCTTGGTGAAGATGCCGCCGCCGAGACGCGCGAAGATCGAGATCAGCGAGCCGCCGAAGCCAAAGCCGATCAGCGGTTTGATGATGTCGCTCAGCGCCTGCCCGGTTTGCGCATTATTGGCCGTCAGGAACCAATAGAAGCCGGTCACGCCCAGGAGGCCGAGGCCGACTACCAGCATGCCGGTAATCGCGCCGCCACGAAAGGCCACGGTGAGCGCGTCGTTGAGTCCCTTGCGGGCGGCTTCGGCGGTGCGCACGTTGGCGCGCACCGATACGTTCATGCCGATGAAACCCGACAGGCCCGACAGCAATGCGCCAATGAAGAACGCGACCGCCGTCGTCCAGCCCAGCGCCGGCGTGAAGCCGATCACCAGGAAAAGCACGACGCCGACGACCGAGATTGCCGTGTATTGCCGCCGCAGGTAGGCCTGCGCGCCCTGCTGTATCGCCGCCGCGATTTCGCGCATGCGATCGTTGCCGCTGGGCAGCGACAATATCCAGCTGCGCGAGACGATGCCGTAGAGCACCGCGCCGATCGCGCATAACAGCGAAAATATCAATCCTGATTGAATGACTTGCATGTATCCCTCCCTGGGACGATTTCGATCAATGAGGTCCGACCGAGATCGGAAAAGCCGCGATTCTACCTGATTCGGCGTCCGGCATCGAGGGCCATGCCTCGCGTGAATAGTGGCGGGTAAACGGCAAAAGGTGAGCGGTCAAAGTCCAACAACGACGGTCGCGCAGCAACGGTTCACTGCTCACCCCATAGGGGGTCGTCAGACCTTGAATTCGGTTTTAAGCTTCTTCTTCACTGCGGTGTTCTTGAGCCTGACGTAATCAGGCAATCCGTTTTTGAAGGGCGGATAGTCTTCGCCCGCAATCAGCGGCAACAGGTACCGGCGGCATTTCGCCGTGATATGAAAGCCGTCCGCGGTGATGAAATCGCGCGGCATTTTCTTTTCCCGGTTCGCGATGTCCTTCAGATCGGCGGCTTCGACCGCCCACTTGTACGGCTTATTGGATTTGCGCACGATTACCGGCATCACGGCGTTGCGGCCCTGCAATGCGAGTTCGACCGCGGCTTTGCCGACTGCGTAAGCCTGTTGCGCGTCGGTCTTCGACGCGATATGGCGTGCCGCGCGTTGCAGGTAGTCGGCGACCGCCCAGTGATATTTGTAGCCGAGCCGGTCTTTCACCAGGTTGGCGATGAGGGGTGCTACGCCGCCGAGCTGCGCGTGGCCGAATGCATCCTTAAGGCCGGATTCCGAGAGAAATTTGCCCTCGGCATTGCGCAGGCCCTCGGACACGCCGATGGCGCAATAACCGTATTGCTTCACCACCGCATCGACGCGCGCGACCAGCTTGTCCGGATCGAAGATCAGTTCGGGGAACAACAGGATGTGCGGCGCATCGCCGGTTTTTTCGGCGGCAAGTCCGCACGCGGCGGTGATCCAGCCCGCGTGGCGGCCCATCACCTCCAGCACGAAAACCTTGGTGGACGTGCGCGCCATCGACGCCACGTCATAACCCGCTTCGCGTATGCTGGTCGCGACGTACTTGGCGACCGAGCCGAAGCCGGGACAGCAGTCGGTGACGACCAGATCGTTGTCCACGGTTTTCGGAATGCCGACGCAGATTACGGGATAGCCGAGCGCGCCGGAAATCTGCGAAACCTTGTAGGCGGTGTCGGCCGAATCGTTGCCGCCGTTATAGAAAAAATAGCCGATGTTGTGGGCTTTGAACACCTCGATCAGCCGCTCGTATTGCGCGCGGTTCTCTTCGAGGCCTTTTAACTTGTAACGGCACGAGCCGAACGCCCCCGCCGGCGTATGCCGCAGGGCGCGTATGGACGCCGGGGACTCGCATGACGTGTCGATCAGGTCTTCGGTCAATGCGCCGATTATGCCGTCGCGGCCGGCGTAGACTTTGCCGATCTTCGCTTTGTGCTTGCGCGCGGTTTCGATGACGCCGCACGCGGTGGCATTGATGACCGCGGTAACGCCGCCCGACTGGGCGTAAAAAACGTTTTGCTTTGCCATGCTGAGAACCCTGTGGCTATGAGTTTTAGTTCAAGTCCGCGCCGGTTTTTCCGGTCGTTGCACCGGCACGGTCTTTGTCGCGGTCGGCCTGCGGCCTTAACGTGGCGGTCACGCACTCTGCAAGATCGCCGCAATCGCGCCCGGTGCCAAACTGCCCGGCGTAGTTTAAGTCGGGAATGGTATCCATCAATTGTTCTGCACGAGCGCGGCAAACAGCTTGTCGCGAATATGCTCGATCGATCCCCGGCCGTAGAGATTGACGTAATGGGGCGCCCGCGGGTCGCCGCTTTCGGCCCATTTCAGATAATAATTGACGAGCGGTTTGGTCACCTCGTGATAGCTCGCGATGCGCCGCTTCACGGTTTCTTCGTTGTCGTCGGAACGCTGCACCAGCGGCTCGCCGGTCACATCGTCGGTATCGGGCACGCGGGGCGGATTGTAATCGATGTGATAGGAGCGCCCGGATGCGGGATGCACGCGGCGTCCGCTCATGCGGCGCAGGATTTCCAGGTCGCCCACCTCGATTTCGATGACGAAATCGATGTCAATACCAGTCTCCCGCAATACTTCGGCCTGCGCGATCGTACGCGGAAATCCGTCGACGATAAAACCGTTCAGGCAGTCCGGTTCGGTAACCCGCTTGCGCACCATATCGGTGACGAGCCGATCCGGCACGAGGTTGCCGGCGTGCATGTACTTCTGCGCTTCGAGGCCGAGGGTGGTGCCGGCCTCGATTTCGGAGCGCAGCATGGCGCCGGTCGAGATCTGCGGAATCCGGTAGCGCTCGACCAGAAACTGCGCTTGAGTACCCTTGCCGGCGCCGGGCAAACCCAGCATGATAATACGCATCATGTTCGATTCTTTCGCGTGTGCTGGCGCACGGTCTGCATCGCGGCTGCCAGGATCGGTCGGCGCAAAAGCTGCCGGTTTCTGCAAGGGGCGGATTATACCGGTTCCCGCGACGGCGTGAAATCAGGCGCAGGCGTGCTTCAACGTTCCTCTTGCAGCAGCGCTCGTACGCGGTCCAGATCCGCCTGGGTGTCAACCCCGGCATGCAACGCAGCGCCGGTTAACGCGACGCTTATCCGATAGCCATGCCACAGCGCGCGAAGCTGCTCCAGCGCTTCGAATCGTTCAAGCGGCGCCGGGGCAAGCCGGGCATAGGCGGCGAGAAACGAGGCGCGATAGGCATAGATGCCGACGTGCCGGTAAGCCGGCAACCCCGCGGGAATTGACTGGATGCCATGGGCGAACGCGTCCCGCGCATAGGGAATCGGCGCGCGGCTGAAATACAGGGCATACCCGTTCCTGTCCAGTGCAACTTTCACGACGTTCGGGTTGGCAAGGTCCGCCGCATCATCCAGCCGGCAGCACGCGGTAGCAATCGCGGCGTCCGCATGGCCGGCAAGCTGCTCGGCGACGCTGCGGATCAAAGCCGGATCTATCATCGGTTCGTCGCCCTGCACATTGACGACGATGCTCTGCTCTGAGTAACGGCGTTGCGCCGCGACTTCGGCAATCCGGTCGGTACCCGAGGCGTGATCCGCACGCGTCATGGCCACGGCGTGGCCATGGTGCGTGACTGCCTTTGCAATGTCTTGATGATCGGTAGCGACGATCACCTCCGATGCGCCGCTCGCGCGCGCGCGCTCGGCGACGTGTACGACCATTGGCTTGCCTGCGATATCCGCGAGCATCTTGCCCGGCAGCCGTGTCGAGGCGTAGCGCGCGGGGATAACGACGGTGAATTCAATCATGAGCGAGCCGCAAGCAGCAAGCGGTCAGCCGTAAGGGATTGCGTCCGCTCACCGCTTACTGCTCACGGCGAATCAGATTTCTTCTTCCGGCGGCAGCTTGCGCGCGTCGTCTTCGAGCATGACCGGTATGCCGTCCTTGACGGGATAGGCCAGCCGGTCCGGCTTGCAGATCAACTCCTGCCCGGGCTTGTCATACACGAGCGGCCCCTTGCAAATCGGGCATACCAGGATGTCGAGCAACTTGGAATCCATTTATTTTCCAGTCTTGTGCAGAATGAAGTCACCCAGAGCCGGGTCGAGCACGGCATTCACGCGCAAGGCCCACCAGTTTTCGCCCGCTATGCGATGACATTTTACCGCATCTTTCTCCGTCATGATGACGGCTGCGTTCGCGCCGAACGCGCAATCCGTCGCCGTATAATCATGGTGATCCGGGAACGGGTGGGCGCTGAACATCAGGCCGAGTTCGCGCAGGTGATTAAAGAATCGCTGCGGGTTGCCGATTCCCGCGACGGCATGCACGGCTTGCGTGGCGAATTGTCCGGGGCTTGCCTCTTGCCGTGGATCACGCACGTTGTAAAACGTGCCGCCCTCCACGCGCATTTCAAAAGATGGCACGCCGTGCGGCAGCATCCGCAGCGGAAATACCGCGCCGCCGTTGATGATCAGCGCATCGACGCGTTCGAGGCGGTGCAAGGGCTCGCGCAAGGGGCCTGCCGGCAGCAGCATGCCGTTGCCGCAGCCGCGCTCACCGTCGATCACGGCGAGTTCGACGTCGCGCGCCAGCGCATAATGCTGCAGTCCGTCATCACTGATGATCACATCGCAGTCTGGATGCGCATCCAGCAACGCCTGCGCGGTTGCAGCGCGCCGGCTGCCGACCCAGACCGGGCAGGCACAGCGGCGCGCGAGCAATATGGCTTCGTCGCCGGCAATGCGCGGGTCGCTGTCGGCGGTCGCGCGCAGTGGATCGCGGGCGGATCCCCCGTAGCCGCGCGCAACGATGCCGGGTTTACAGCCGCGATCGAGCAGCCATTGGGCGAGCCAGATCACGCACGGGGTCTTGCCGGTGCCGCCGACGCTGATATTGCCAACGATGACGACCGGCACTTTCAGCCGCGTGGCTGGAATCACGCCCATCCGATACAGCAGGCGGCGCGCGGCGGCGAGCGCGGCAAATATCTGGCTGAGCGGCCACAACGCCAGATGCAGCGGCGAAATGCGATACCAGTATTGTTCCAGCCAGTGCATGGAGCGGTAAGCGGTGGGCGGTAAACGGTAAACGGTAAACGGTGAGCGGTGAGCGGTGAGCCAACAGTCGTGCGGTTTTCTTTCGCTTACCGCTCACGGCATTCACCAACCGTGTTCAGGGCTTACTTCTTGCCTGCTTGCGTCGTAAAGGTAATGCGACTGAAGCCGGCGATGCGCGCCGCTTCCATAATATTGATCACGGACTGGTGTGTGGCGGCCGCATCGGCGTTAATGATGATGACCGGGTCGGGCTTGCCGCCGGCGGCGCGTTTCAATTCTTCGGCGAAGCCGTCCGGGCTGCGAAAGGGTACCGCTGCCTTGTTGACGACGTATTTGCCTTCGCCGTCAACCGCGACGTTGATCTGATTGGGCCGTTCTTCCGGCTTGTTGGCTTCGGCGGTGGGCAGGTTGATCTGCAACTCCGCGAAACGGGAGTAGGTTGTCGTGACCATCAGGAAAATCAGAATGACGAGC
>JAYWDM010000668.1:0-8611 GCA_043779885.1 Betaproteobacteria bacterium
TGGGGGTGGAAACATCGCTTGTCATGGTAACACTCACCCCCACCCTAGCCCTCCCCCGTCAAGGGGGAGGGGATCTATTTTATGACGCAGTAAGATTAACTTGCCTTTCCTCTGTGTCCGATGCGTTTGGCGGCTTTGAATTCTTGCGATGGCCTATTTATAGTACGCTTCACCCTTCCCGCAACTAACCCGAGACCCCAAATGAAAATCACCCATATCCACACCCAGATCGTGAAAATGCCCGCCGACGAACCGCTGGCGGGCGGGCCCTCGACCCCCGGCGCAACGCGCGATTTCGTCACGCTCACGATAGGCACCGACCAGGGTGTCGAAGGCATAGGCTTCAGTTTCTTCGGCGGCGCGTTGACGGGCGCGCTGCGAGTGGCGATCGACGCGTTGGGCGCGCTGACCGTGGGCGAGGACCCGCTGAAGATCGAGGCCATCGTCGCCAAGCTGCGGGGGGGCGCCGGTTCGTGCGGCCCCGGCGGGATATTCACGCTCGCGCTGGCGGCGATCGACATTGCGCTGTGGGACATCAAGGGCAAGGTTTTCAACCTGCCTCTCGCGCGGCTGCTCGGCGGATTCCGCGAGCGCGTGCCGACGTATGCGAGCGGCGCGTTGATGCGGCATTTTCCGCTGGATGTCATCGCACGGTCCGGGCAGACGCTGGTCGAAAAAGGCTTTCGCCAGATGAAGACGCAATTGGCGCTGCCCGGCGACACCAACCCGGAGCGTGAAGTCGAGCGCATGCGCGTCATGCGCGAAGCAGTCGGCCCGGATATCGATTTGATGTGCGACATCAACCAGCGCTGGGATGTGCGCCAGGCGATCTCGATCGGCAGCCGCGTCGAAGAGTTCAATCTGTTCTGGCTTGAAGACGTCACCACGCATGACGATTACGCCGGGCTTGCGCGCGTCACCGCCGCGCTGGCGACGCCGGTGGCGGGTGGCGAATACGTATACGGGATCGCGCCGTTCCGGCAGATGCTCGAAGCGCGCTCGGTGGATATCGTGATGATAGACGTGTTGCGCTCGGGCGGTATCACCGGCTGGATGAAGATCGCCGGCATGGCGGAAGCGTTCAACGTGCCGGTCGTCAACCATCTGTGCCCGGAACTCTCGGTGCATCTGGTCGCCGCGATTCCGCACGGCCTCACCGTTGAATATATGCCATGGTCGGGCAAGCTGTTCGAGGAAGTGCCGCTCCCGGTCAAGGGCGAACTCAGCGTGCCGGATAAACCCGGCCACGGCCTGAAGTTCGATCAGGCTGCGTTGAAGCGCTACGGCGTGGCGTAATTCGGCGGATGTTCACGCTTGAATAATTTTCAGCCGGGAGTTTTGGCGGCGGTGCCGCCGCAGGCGCGTTATCTGACGTTCACGCTGCGCGCGGGCGCAGGACCGCGTGCGGCGCTCAAAAAACTGGCGGCGCTTGCCGATGGCGAAACCTGCGTCGTCGGCATCGGCCAGTCTTTGCTGCGCGCCCTCGACAACGCGATACCCGGCATGCGCAGGTTTTCGACCTGCGCGACCGGCCGCGTCCAGGTGCCATCGACGCCCGCCGCATTGTGGTGCTGGCTGCGCGGCGCGGACCGCGGCGAACTCTTCCATCGCAGCCGCGCCATCGGGCACGCGCTTGCGCCGGCGTTCAGGCTGGCAAGCGCGATTGATGCGTATCGTCACGGGTCCGGCCGCGACCTCACGGGATACGAAGACGGCACCGAGAATCCAAAAGGACGCAAGGCGGAGGCGGCGGCGATAGTTCACGGGGCGGGCGCCGGCCTCGACGGCTCGACGTTCGTCGCCGTGCAGCAGTGGGTACACGATTTCGACCGGTTCAGCGCGATGAGCGGCAGGCAGCAGGACAACGCCATCGGGCGGCGCAGGCGCGATAACTTCGAGCTGGAAAATGCGCCCGCCTCGTCGCACGTTAAGCGTACCGAACAGGAAAGCTTCGCTCCCGAAGCCTTTGTCATGCGTCGCTCGATGCCGTGGAACGACGCGACGCGCGCGGGTCTCATGTTCGTTGCGTTCGGCCATACGCTGGCCGCATTCGAGGCGCAATTGAAGCGCATGACCGGCGCCGAGGACGGCATAGTCGATGCGCTGTTCAGGTTTACACAGCCGGTTACGGGCGCTTATTTCTGGTGCCCGCCGGTTGCGCGCGGCAAACTGGATTTGCGGCGTATCCTGTAAATGCAGGCGCCGCTTCGCGCACCAGCGACGTGAACGGGCGGGATTAACCAGCAAGCGGAGGGGGCGAATGAAGATTGTGCTGTTCGCGTTGTGCGTGCTACTCGCGGCGCCCGGGCAGGCGCTGCCGCAATCCGCGGCCGATTACCCGGCCAAACCTGTCCTGCTCGTGATTGTGTATGCCGCGGGCGGCGGGCTCGATGTCGTGGGCCGTCTCGTCGCCGACCGCCTTACGCGCAACCTGGGCCGGCCGGTCGTCGTGGAAAATCGTCCGGGCGCCGGCGGCAACATCGGCACTGCCTCGGTCGCCAGGTCGGCGCCGGACGGTTACACGCTGATGGAGACTACCAACAGCCACAACATAAATCAGTTCATTTACCGGAACCCCGGATACGACGCCAAAAAAGATTTCGCACCGGTCGTGCAGTTGACCGAGGCGCCGTCCGTGCTGATCACGCACCCGCGCTCGCCCTGGCGCTCGCTGAAGGATCTGGTGAACGCTGCGCGCGCGGAACCGGGGAAGATCGTGTACGGCAGCGCCGGCAACGGCTCGCCGACCAACATCGCGGCGGAGATGTTCAAGACGGCCGCCGGCATCGACCTGACCCATCTCCCGTACAAGAGCGCGGCGCAGGCGTTCCAGGACGTCATGGGCGCGCAGACGCCGCTCGCCATGTCCGCGCTTCCGTCCGTGATTACGCACATCCAGTCGGGGCTGTTGCGCGCACTGGCGGTGACATCCGAAAAGCGCTGGCCAACCCTGCCGGACGTACCGAGCATCGCCGAATCCGGCTATGCCGGATTCGCTCACATGACGTGGATAGGCATACTGGTGCCCGCCGGCACGCCGCCTGCCGTCATCGCGAAACTGAACCGCGAAATCGCGGCAGTGCTGTCGACTCCCGAAATGCGCGAACGCATCACCGCCATCGGCGCCGAGCCGGTGGGCAGGAGTGCAGCGGAGTTCGACGCCATGCTGAATGCCGAGTATGAAGTCACCGGCACGCTCGCGGCGCGCATCGGGTTGAAGGTGGATTGAATACGGGCCGGCGCGACGAATAAATTATTCCAAACGTTCCGCCCGCCGTTCAATTCAGCGCGATACCGGCGGTGCCGTCACTTCCCGACAACACCTCAGACGATGCGTTCGAGCGGCAGTTGAAAGAGCCGTATCTTGTCGTCGGCGCGCTTGATCTGCGTGTTCGCCGCGAGTATGTTCCTGATCAGCGCTTCGAGCGGCGCTTCCTCTTCAAACGCGATCATCAGCACGGAGTTCGTGCTCTGGAAGCCGCCTTCGCCGAGGTGCGGTTCGGTGCCATGACCCTTGCCTTTGACTTCGTCCCAGCGCGTGTAGTAATCGATGCCGGCCTCCTTCAGGAGTTCCGTCACGCGCGGCGAGTAGTATGAATTGTGCACGACAAACGCGAATTTCATGGTTGACCTTTCTCCCGCTGCATGCGGCTCATACGCCGCGGATCAATCGTGTCTGCGGCATGCCCGCCCCGATGTAAACGTTTTGCGGGCCGGCGCCGCCCGCGACCGCGATGTAGATTTCGTCGGGACCGCTCGCGCGCCACACGGTCGTGTCGTCGCCGCGTCCGGCCGCGCGCTCGGTCGACGAAAATGCTTCCGCGAAATGCGCGATCGGCAGCCGCGCGAGTTCCCACAGGCGCTGCTGGATGTCGCGCTTGGCAAGCCCGGCTTCATGCAGGCACTGCGCATGATTGACTCCGAGCAGCAGCAGCACGCCGTCGCCGCCGCCGTACATCGGCGGCATGTTGGTCGCGATCTGGCGCAGTATCTCCTCGGCGCCCACGCCTTCGCCGCCCGAAATGTTGCAAAAGTTCGATGCCTTGAACGCGGTGACCGTGCTGTCCTCGCGCTTAAAGCCGCGGTCGACGTGGAACGGTGTCCACGGATTTTCCTCCTCGTTCTCGCCGCAGATGTAGGAGTAACGCAGCGGCGAGCCGAAGCTCGTCTTCGAATACACGCCGGGCAGCGCGCCGCCGGCATTGATCAGCGTCAGGCGCAATGCGCGGCCGATGGTGGCGTTCGCGCGCCAGCCGGGGCCGAGGCAGCCGGTGCCGTAATTGATTTCGAGCTTGTCGCGCACCGGGCCGTTTACGAGCAGGAACGGCGTCATCGGGTTGGTCGTCACCTGCATCAGTTCGAGCGGATAAGACTTGTCCGAGACGCCTTCCACTGCCGCGATCACCACCGGCATGTATTCGGGACGGCAGCCGGCCATGATGGCGTTCACCGCGATGACTTCCACCGTTGCGCGGCCTTTGCGCGGCGGCAGCAGCGCGATCAGCTCGTCGCCCTGGCGGCCCGACGCGGCGACGAATTTCTGCACGGCTTCGGGCGTGGCGGGAATGATCGGCAGGCCATCGGTCCAGCCCTGCTCGTACGCGTGTTCGTAACTGCGCGTCAGCAGGTCGGCGACCGATGCGGCTTCGATTTGCGTTTGTGCCTGTGTCATTTGCTATACCGGCACCGTCGAGCGCGCGACGCCCTTGGGATGGATTTGCTTGATCAGCTCCTGCATGCGCGCCTGCAGTTCGGCGGGCGGCAACGTGAGCCCGTCGATCACCGTCTGGATCATCGCTTCGGCGCGCGGACGCAGCGCCGCGGGTTCGAGCTGGCGGATCGGGTTCGGCGTTTCCGCGATCACCACGTACGGAAAGCCCTGCGTCGACGACATGCGGCGCGCGAATTTGGAGAACATGTCCGTGACCACCATCACGGCGGGGATGCCGCGTTCTTCGAGGGCCGGCGTGACGTGGCTACACCACGTCGTGCACGACCCTCAATCACCGCTGGCGGTGATGACGACGTCGCAGCGTTCGACCAGGCTGTCGAGCCGCTCCTTCATCGTATCGAGCAATTTGCCGTCGCGCAGCGGCAGTTCGCGCACGGGCTGCTCCATGATCACTTCCTTCAGCTTGTAGCGCTCCTGCAGGAGTTCGCCGAGCGAGCGCAGGATATGAATGGCGGACGGCCGCCAGTTGGGCAGGAGGCCCAGCACCTTGCCGTCGAGCGTGGCGGGGCGGGGCGCCAATTTGCTGCCGGACAATTCGTCGAGATACGTCGCGAGCGGAGAAACCATCGTCAGATTGAGCGCGGACATCGTGTTCCTTTCAGGGGGAAATTCAGTGGGGCCGTTGCGGCTATCCTTCACGCGGCCAGACGCGCATAGACGGAAAGTATCACAAGCAGCCGCAGCGCGCAGGGTCAAGCGACGATCCGGTCCAGCGGACCGGCGCAGGCGCCCGTCCTTGCGGTCGGCATGCGAATGACGCGTCCCGTGGAGTCGGGCGGCACGGTGGGCGCCGCTTATAACCACCGCCGCACTTGCTGCTTGTAAGCAGCGTAAGTGGCGCCGAACTTGGCCGTGAGGTACGACTCTTCGCGCCGGACGACGCCGGTGTGCATGACCACGAACCACGGGGGAATCATGGCGAGCATGGCGATGCTGTTGAAAGCCAGCGCGATTGCGGCGAACAGCAGGCCGATGGCGAGATAGAGAGGGTTGCGCGAAAACGCATACGGCCCCGACGTGACAATGGCGCTCGACGAGCCGTACGGATCGATCGCGGTGCCGGCGCGCTTGAGTTGCCAGGCGCCCCACAGCGCAAGAGACATGGAGGCCGCGCCCGCGATGCCGGCAAGCGTCCAGGCCACCGGCCGCGACGCGACCGACGCGGGCCAGAAATAATGAACGATGCCGCCTGCGGCCAAAAACGCGAGCGCGATCAGCGGCGGGTAGCCGACGACGTTCGCGTGGTCTTTTGATTCGTGTGCCATGTCGTTCATGCGGCGCCTATCCATTAACGCGCAAGCTGCGCGGCCGCCCGCAGGGGCGGCCCGCTTATTTTCTCACGCGGCGCGGCCGCTGCCCTGACTATCCATCACTTCTCGTGCGGGCTGTGCAGGTCCGCGTCCGGCGCCCGGTACGCTCCCGAGCGGATCTGCGCCACCATGGCGGCGAGCGACAGCGCGGCATTCTTCACCATGGCGAAAATGTCCGGGTCCGCATCGAGATCTTCGTGGCTCGTTGCGTACGGACGGTAGTAGCCGATCCACGCATCGAGCACCGCGCTGCGTCCCGCCTGCACCAGCCCCATGTCGGTCAGCCATTCCGCGAGCACGCGCCGCAGAGTTTCGGGGCCCGCCGCATCGCCGTGGGTCGCCACGGCGAACGCGCGGCCCGCGAGATGCTTCGGATAGTCCCAGCCTTTGAGTTCCAGTTCTTTCGCCAGCACCGGGTCCTTGCCGTGCGTCGTCGTCGGGTCCGGGTTGCCGCCGTCGGCGCACACCAGCCGGTCAATCATGAGCTTCAGGCTCGCCGGCGCCTGGTACCAGTGCACCGGGCACAGGATGAAAACGCCGTGGGCGGCGACCCAGCGCGGATAGATCTCGGCCATCCAGTCGTTGGTTTGACCGAGCGCGTGGTTCGGGTAGCACGAGCACGGCCAGTGGCACAGCGGCATCGCGGTGGAGACACAGGCTTTGCACGGATGGATGACTTTCCATGGTTCGTCGGCGAGCGTCGACAGGTCGAGAAAATCGACTTCATGCCGGGGCAGCGATTCGATGGCCGACCGCGCGGCCTGCGCGAGGCGCCGCGTCTTCGAGATTTCGCCGGGACACGAGTGCTCGCTGCGCGTGGAGCCGTTGATCAACAGGATGCGCGCCGGCGACGTCTTATCCTGCTGGCGGGCCTGGGCGGCGGCGATGCGCGCGCGCGTCTCCAGCCACTCGACCGCAAGTTTGCCCGACGGCCGTGCGAAGCCCGGCCCCGCGGGCGCAACGCGCGGCGACTTTCGATACTTGATGTAGCCGTCCCACGCCGTCGCGAAGACTTTCTCGAGTTCCGCGGCCACCGCTTCGAAGGCGGGATCGTAGAAGCGGGCGAAAAAGCGCTCGCGAAACTCATCTTTCGTCAGCGCAACATAGGGGTCCTGCCGCCGAACCCTTGGTTTCGCCATGCTGCTCCTCCTATCGCGTGGCCGCGCAACCGAAGCCACGCGACGGTCGCGCCGTCAAGTGGGTTCGCTCGTCAGGCCGTTCGAAATCAATGCTCCGCGCCGATGGCGCTTAACGTCCGCAATGAGCAGCCAAAAAAGGCGGGCACAGGCCCGCCTTGAATTGGTCTGCTCCATTGTGCGGTTATGCGGCTTTGACTTCAACAACTTCGCTGGACGATGAAGGGTCGGGAATCGATTGCCCCTCTTCCTTGAGCCCTTCGAGGTGAAATTCGATGGCCTCGCGGATGAGGGCCAAGACTTCTTCTCGCGACTCGCCCGCAGCGATACAACCCGGCAAATCCGGCACGTAGGCACCGAATGATTTTGGTCCTTTTTCAACTACAACCAAATAGCGCATGGTATGTACTCCTACTTTTTGAGGCCAGCCTGCTTCAGTGCACTGTTGAGCGTTCCCGGTGGAACATCCACGCCTGGCTTTCCGGATACCGTTACTGTACCGGATTTTGTGGGGTGATGAAACTGCCGGTGGCTGCCCTTAGTACGAACCTGAAACCAACCATCTGCCGCAATCAACGCGATCAATTCCTTAACTTTCATCAGTCATAGTGTACTACGACAATTTTCCAGCGCCGCATAACGTCACCGTGCAACGGTTTGTTATGCGCCATGCCTGCAATGCGCTACTTGCCGGCTACTGCGAGTAATGCTTTTGGATTTGTATGTGCAATTGTCAGCAAAGTACGTGCGGCTCCGCTGGGCTGTTTGCGCCCCTGCTCCCAGCCCTGCAGTGTGCGCACGGACACGCCAAGCAATGTGGCGAACTGTGATTGCGACAAACCGGTACGTTCGCGCGCCTCAATTGCGGGTGACATTACAACTTGAGTTTTTCCAGCTTTCATTTGCCGTACGGACTCTAGCAATTCCGCGGCAAGGTCGCGCTTGGCCTCGTAGGCCCGGAGCTTTGCAGAAGTGAGGCGTTTAGTTTTCAATGACACGGCGGATCTCCTTTAGCTTAGAGCCGGTAATGTTGTCGGTCTTGGCCTTCGCATATATAAGTAGTAGGACGACTTCTTTCTCGGTTGTACGTGTGAAGTAGATGACGCGAAAACCCCCCGGACTTACCGGTGCCTGGCCGCCGCCAGCGGACCTTTCGAACGCCGCCCGAACCGGGCACGACGCTTCCGGCGCCGGGAAACTCGGCGATATATGCGGCGAACTCACCTCGCTCGTCCTCGCTCCAGTAAAGCGGCCATTGTTTCTCGAACAGGAGGGTTTCAACAACTGTGAACATGGGCTAACTATACGCCCTAGGAGTATAATTGTCCAGATGGTAGATTCATGGGCATAACGTCAGAAATAAACGGCGCGTTTTTCGCGTCCGTATTGGATTGATAGGTTATCCGCCATGCGTGAGCATGGCGGATAAAATA
>JAYWDM010000669.1:0-2993 GCA_043779885.1 Betaproteobacteria bacterium
CGCGTCCCGTAGGGCCGCGGATTTGTCGGCTTCATCGAGATCCCTTCGACACTCGCCTTCTGCGCCACTGCGTCAAGGGTGCGTCCGAGCTTTAGCGCCGCAACTCGCGTCGGGGTGTTCTGTCTCGCCAGTTGCTTGAGTTTCTTAACGTCGCCGGCAGTCCAGTCCTTGCCGTGATTGGACGGTGCTTTCGCCATCGTGATCTCTCCCTAGATTGTTAGAAATGCGGAACGCCTTATCCAGCGTCAATCGCATCGCACATCGTAGCAGCCTTGTATGCCCATTGCGCTAAGGACAACGTCAAGAAATCTGGAACGTAGCACAGTGGTTATCTCACCACCGAAGCGACACCTTTGATCAACGGCACAAAACCCGCGCCAGCGCTCCAACACCGCGAGCACTGTCACGGGTTTTGAAGGCGCTGTTTGCCGACAACCTTGATCTGGATATTTCGATAGAGACTTCTTGAGCCGTCGGCCGCGACGCTACTGCCGTTTATCCCCGCTTCGCCCCCGATTCACACGTGAGGGGGACTGCGTGGGGATAAACGGAATTAGCGAAGGCCACAAGGAGTCTTGCCATGTCACATGTCGAAGTTCGTCAAATCGGCCACGTCGCCGCCACTCCGGTTGCGAAGACACTGACCGCAAATGGCCGCACGCAGAACAAAACAATCGTCACCGTGATCTCCAACTCGCGCTGGAAAGACCCTGAAGGGAAGGTCAGCGAGAAGGCAACCGCCATTAGCTGGACCCTGTGGGGAAAGGTCGCAGTCAATGGCAAGCGAACGGGTCGCAATCCCGAAGCGAAAGGCAGGCGGTAACGCATCCCGATCCGCCGCAGCAGGAAAGGAGGCGTAAGACCATGGGCTGCGATGCTGCGAGCCGTCGTCAAACAGCGCCGCTTGTTCCGGCTCACCGATCAGTCGGCGCGCTAGCGCTCGCGCCCGAAGGCGTCCTACACCACGCTCGCCGGAAATCGCGTCAATCGATGCCTAACTGCTCAAGTTGGGTTAGCATTCCGATGCTTCCGTAGCGCAATCTTACGCGGGGACCGCAGGCTGCCTTTGTGGCACAGCGCAAGCGGACAAATCGCCTAGCATTTCTCGCTGAAGGAGTGATTGAGTCGTTTGGTCGCTGGCACGGTAGAATCGCCAAATGGGGACCACATGCTTTGGGCACGAGGTCTTTTCATTGCGTGCGGTATGCACGCGCCAGTTTGGTCGGCGGCCGACGCGCGCGAGCGTGTTATGCCGGAATCAGGAGGAGGGTGAGCATGCTGAAGACACAGATCGAAAAGGGAAAAAGCGGCCGCGTGATCATCATGGACTCGATTACCAAGGTAACGCCGGAAGATAAAGGTGCGATCGTGGTATGCGCGTCCCACGGTGGAGCGAGCTCAGGTGAGTTCGCGCTCGAGGTGCCGCTGAAGGCCGTGATCTTCAATGATGCCGGTGTCGGCAAGGATAACGCCGGTATTGTGGCGCTCGACATGCTTCAGGCCCGAGGTGTCGCTGGCGCAGCGGTGTCGCATACCAGCGGGCGCATCGGCGATTCGCGCGACATGTGGGAAAACGGGGTGATATCCCATGTCAATGCGGCTGCGCGCGAGCTTGGTTTCGCCCCCGGAGCGAAGCTGCGCGCGACGCTGACCGCAATCATCTCGCGCTAGAAGGCCCGGGGGTCGAGCCGGCCAGTGCGGACAAGGCTGGCATGCGGGCGCAGCCAGCCGAGCAAGCGACGCAGCAAACGCGGTGCGCGGCCACGCTGATCTTGCTTCAGGGCGATGTGATCATGCGGATGCTTTCGGCGATGGCGTCGCGCTCGAACACTTTTTTCCAGTCGGGGGCGAAGATCTCCTTCTTGGCGAGCTCCACAGCTTTGTTCGCCGCGTCCGACATTCTTACGCCGGGTAGCTGATCGAACAGAATCGCAAGCTCGACGTTGAGATGACCGAGGATGAAGTCGCGCGCCGCCTGCTCCGGCACCCCGCGGCGCACCGCCTCGTCCATGGCTTCGCGGATGATCGTCAAGCAGGTCGCGCACACCGTCTCCGACAGTACGGGTTCCAGGATGGCCATCTGGTCCACCGAAGCGCGATGTGAGCGCATTACAGGCGCGTACATGCGTTTGGAAACATCCTCCGCCAGGGCGAAGTTTTCCTCGTTTCCGCGCAGAAGCGCGCACACGATCGCCTGCTTGGCCTTGAGGCCGCCGAAATAATCGCGCTTTGCTTCGAGATCGGTCTCGTCGTTGAAGATCGGCGGATGGCACGGGTGGGCGACGAAGATCGTCAGATCCGCGCGCTCCGGTAGATGGCCGGCGAACGGCGCGGCCGCGTCAAGGGCGATAAGGGTCGCGCCGTTTTTGAATTTGTCGACCAGTTGTCCGCTGACCTTTTCGATCATGTTGTCCGGAACCGCCAGGATGACTACATCGGCATCCGTGAGAGCCGTATCGGCATCCACGCAGGTTATTCCCAACTCCTTCAGCCGATTGCGTCCCGCTTCGCTGACTTCGACATGGCTGACTTTGTATGGGGAATTCTTCAGGTTTGCGGACACCCGGTACCCCATCTTCCCGCCAGCTCCAACCACCGCCACCTTTTTCATCGCTCGCTCCTCGTGTTGAAAAAAAGCCCTTCCGACGGCCGACCGGCTCGGACGGCACTATCAAGTCATATCCCCTGCGCGGTGCGATGTTTCATGCGCCTCGGACCAGGCCAAAGTAATCCGCTTTGCCCATTTGGCCGCCCTTCAACGCAATCTCCAGACCATCGAAGCGCGGGTCGTTCGAATAGCCCCGGCACAGTGGGGCGCCCGGCGTCAGCTCGGCCAGCATCTCCAACCCGTACAGCCCCAATTCCTGCGTGGCATAGCTTGACGTGTCTCCGCCCGCGATGACGACGCGGCGAAGGCCGGTTTGAGCCAGCAACTCGCGCGTCATGCGTCCCATTTCAGCGCCCAGCACTTTGGCGGTATTGCCGGCGCTCGC
>JAYWDM010000670.1:0-2992 GCA_043779885.1 Betaproteobacteria bacterium
CGGCGAAACCCGCCATGACGCCGGCAATAAAACTCCACGACAACGAAGGGTTCAAGTTTTAGAATACCAAAATGAATAAACGTGGCCGGCACGGACCGCCGGCCGTGCCGGGAAAATTCCGCAACCTGCACTGACCCCGAGGAGTATAGCAATGTCACAAGCCACAGCGAAAACGCCGATGAAAATGGTGCCGAAAAATATCGTCAGGCAGGACGTCACCATGGCCGCGATCAAGACGATGGCGGAGCGCGTCAAGAACTGGGGCAAGTGGGGGCCCGACGACGAAATCGGCACGCTGAATTATGTCCAGCCGGCGGATCTCACCGCGGCCGCGGCGCTGGTGAAGAAAGGCAAGTCGTTTTCGCTCGGGCTCGACTTCAACCAGGACGGTCCGCAGCGCACCGGCTGGGGCGGCCGCTTCAATCCAATACACACGATGCTGGCGACCGGCACCGACGCGGTGGCGGGACGCCATGACAAGGCCGGACTGCGCTATGCCGACGACATGGTCACCATGCCGCTGCAGTGCGGCACGCAATGGGACGGACTCGCGCATATTTTTTACGGCGAGACCATGTGGAACGGCTACGACGCGCGGCTGGTCGATTCCACCGGCGCCAAGAAAAACGGCATCCACAAAACGCGCGCCAAAATGGTCGGCCGCGGCGTGCTGCTCGATATGCCGCGTTTCAAAGGCGGCGATTATCTCGAGGACGGCTACGGCATCGGCAACGACGAACTGGATGCCTGCGCGAAAGCGCAGGGCGTCGAAGTCCGCCCGGGTGATTTCGTGATCGTGCGCACCGGCCAGATGGAGCATTGCCTCGCGCGCGGCGATTGGGGCGCGTATGCCGCGGGTGATGCGCCCGGGCTGCGTTTCGAGACCGCCGAGTGGATCCATCGCAAAGAAATCGCGGCGATCTGTCTCGATACGTGGGGCTGCGAAGTGCGCCCGAACGAAAGCACGGAGGCGTTCCAGCCGTGGCACTGGATCGTGATTCCGATGATCGGGATCACCATGGGCGAGATCTTCTACCTGCAGGATCTCGCCGCCGACTGCGCGCAGGACAAGGTGTATGAATTCCTGTTCTGCGCGCCGACGCTGCCAATCACCGGCGCGGTCGGCTCGCCGATCAATCCCATCGTGCTGAAGTAACGCCGGACCGGGCGCAGACCGCCGTGAGTCAAACGCGCATGCCGGCGGCGTTCATCGGACACGGCAGCCCGATGAACACGCTCGCGCATAACCAGTACACCGAAGCATGGAGCAGGCTCGGCCGCGATGTACCGCGCCCGGCATCCATACTGGCGGTTTCGGCGCATTGGCACGTCCGCGGCACGGCAGTGACCGCAATGCAGACGCCGCAGACCATCCACGACTTCGGCGGGTTTCCGCAGGCGTTATTCGACTTCAGATATCCCGCGCCGGGCAGCCCTGCGCTGGCGCTGCGCGTAGGCGAAATCCTGGCCCCGCTCGCCGTGCGCGCCGACGACGACTGGGGTCTGGATCACGGCACGTGGTCGGTGCTCGCGCATGTTTTTCCGCAAGCGGACGTCCCGGTCGTGCAGTTGAGCATGGACGCGACGCAGCCGCCGGCTTTCCATTACGAGCTTGGCCGGCGGCTGGCACCCCTGCGCGACGAAGGCGTGCTCATCGTCGGCAGCGGCAATGTCGTGCATAACCTCGGTGTTCTAAATTGGAGTGACGACGCGCCCGCCTACGACTGGGCGGTGCGGTTCAACGACGTGGTGCGCGACCATGTGCAGCGACGCGATCACCCGCCGCTCGTGGATTACCAAAGTTTGGGCGATGATGCCCGCATGTCGGTGCCGACGCCCGAGCATTACCTGCCGCTGCTTTACATTCTCGGCATGCAGGGCGCAGGCGAGCAGGTTACGATCGCGGCCGACGGCATCCAGAACGCATCGATCAGCATGCTATCGGTCGTCGTCGGTGGTCCATGACGCGTGAATTGCCTGAGCGCCGGAGCGGCGATACGGCGGCCAATACGCTTGCGGAGTTTGCGCAGTTCATCAACCCGGAATGCGCTGCGCTCCTGCCGGGCTGCGGGCCGCGAAACTTTTCGGCGTGCGCGAGACTGCGTTAAACTCCGCACTCCAAACAGAAACGTCAGGGAGCAGGCATGCTGGTCGTCGATTCGCAGGTACATATCTGGGGCGCTGACACGCCCGCGCGTCCGTGGCCCAAGCGCGCTGAGCCGCAGCGCCCGGTTCCGCTCGGCGCGGACGACCTCCTGCGCGAGATGGACGAGGCGGGAGTGGACCGCGTGGTGATCGTGCCGCCGTCGTGGGAAGGCGACCGCAACGATCTGGGCATCGCGGCCTCCGCCGCGCATCCCAACCGGTTTGCCGTGATGGGCCGGCTTGATCCGGAGGACCCGCGTTCGCGCGGCCAGCTCGCGGGCTGGCGCACGCAGACCGGCATGCTGGGGCTGCGTTTCACTTTTCACATACCGGTGCTGGTGACGTTGCTCACGGAAGGACACATGGACTGGGTGTGGGGCGAGGCGGAAAAAGCCGGCGTGCCCATCTACGTGCTGGTGCCGCAGCCGCTGGTGCATCTCATCGACAGGGTGGCGCAACGTTATCCGGGCCTGAAACTCACGATGGACCACCTGTCGCTGTCGAGCAGCAAAAAGGACGCGGACGCGTTTCGCGACCTCGATATGCTGCTCGCGATCGCGCAGCGCCCCAACGTCGCGGCCAAGGTCAGCGCGCTGCCGTGCTACTCGACGGGCAGGTATCCGTACAGGGAGTTGCACGGCTACATACGCCGCGTCTACGACGCATTCGGCCCGCGGCGCCTGTTCTGGGGCACTGATCTGTCGCGCTCGCCGATCCCGTATCGCCAGCACGTCACCCTGTTCACCGAAGAGATCCCCTGGCTCACCGCTGACGACAAGGAATGGATCATGGGTCGCGCGGTGTGCGAATGGCTCGGCTGGAAGATCTGACCATGGCGCAGAAAAAA
>JAYWDM010000671.1:0-2990 GCA_043779885.1 Betaproteobacteria bacterium
TGGATGATCGGCGGCCGCCTCGACGGCGCGCTGGCTGCCATGGAGGAAGGATTGGATTTCGTGGCCCGCACCGAGGAGCGGCAGTGGGAGGCGGAACTGCACCGGCTCTCCGGAGAGCTGTGGCTCGAACGCAACACGGATGACACGTCCCGGGCGGAGCGTTGCTTCCACACAGCACTCGAGGTCGCTCGCTCGCAGCAAGCCAGGATGCTGGAATTGCGGGCGGCGTCGAGCCTCGCACGGCTGTGGCAGCGTCAGACGCGGAGGAAGGAGGCCTTGGATCTTCTTGCGCCGATCTACGCGTTGTTTACCGAGGGCGTCGATACCTGGGAGCTGAAGGAGGCCAAGGCGTTGCTCGGCAGTCTCAGGTGAGTGCGGCGTCCCTGGCACGTTCGCTACGCTGCCTCCGGACGGCAAGTTCGAAGTCGTCCCAGGACATGTCGTGACCGGAATCCAGATCGGCCAAACCAGCGTTCACCTTCTCCACAAGCCATCGGCTCACGCGCCGCGCGCGGACAACCCCTCGACGTTGTCGTACACCTCTGCCAAGCTCAGCACGCAGCCAAGCGTAGCAATTGAGACTGAATCCGCGACTTTGTTCGCCGCCGAGTAGATCCAGCGGCCGTCCGGCTGTCTGCTGTAGTGCTCGACCAGCACTTCGTTCTGCGAAACCAGGAGGTAGTCCGTCAAGGACTCGATCGCGCGGTAGTGCTCGAATTTCTTGCCGCGATCGTAGGCCTCGGTCGAGTCCGACAGCACTTCGACGATGGCCTGGGGGTTGAGCAACGTGTCGCCGGGCTGCTCCAACTGCGGTTTGCCACATACGACTGTCACATCCGGGTAGGTGTAGAGCCCTCCAACCGACACCTTAACGCGCAGGTCGTTGGAGGTGACATGGCAGTCGCGCTTTCGCAGTGGCGTCTTGAGACTTGCGATCAGGTTCGAGACGATGAGCGCGTGAGCCCAGCTTGCCCCGCCCATCGCGAACACCTCGCCATCGAGATACTCGTGCCGGGCCTCTCCTGAGCGTTCCAGGTCGAGGTACTCCTGCAGCGTATAGTGGGTTTTGGGCTGGACGGACATTGCGGTTCGGGCCGGATTCTCGAGGGATCATACACGCTCCTGCCAGACGGGTACGGCGCCGATGGACGCTGGGCCCGGCTCCATGCACAATCCTTAGCCTGGACAATTCATGAAGACGCCCCCGTCTGCAGAAAATCGCTGGCGTGCGGTGTCGATGAGCAAGCTCTTGCGCGGTACGGCGTGTGGCGTCGGGCTACTCGGGCGCTGGCGGCCGATTTCCGGCCCTTTGCGGCATGCCTGCCTTGCCGATAGAGTGTTCTATCGGCCGCGCCAGTCGAGCCGCAACTGGCTCGGAACTCGACTCGCCATCATCCCGAGTCCCTCATGAATTATCCCGGCTAGAACCCTCGCTGACATTCTGCGGAGTATGACCATGGCAGTCGACACCACTACCAGCCCCAAGGGCAAACTCGTCATCCGCAACGTCGGGCTGATGCTCTCCGGCGACATCGCTCGGCCGATCCTGGAGGCGGACACGGTGGTCGCGGTCGATGGCGTGATCACGGCGGTGGGCCGGCAAAAGGATTGCGACGTGAGCCAGCCGGATACGCTGATCGATGCGAAAGGAACCTGTCTGTGCCCGGGGCTGATCGACAGCCACGTGCATCCGGTGTTCGGGGACTGGACGCCGCGGCAGAATCAGATGGGCTGGATCGACTCGACGCTCAATGGCGGCGTGACCACGATGATCTCGGCGGGCGAAGTGCATCTGCCCGGCAGGCCGAAGGACATCGTCGGCCTTAAGGCGTTGGCGATCACCGCGCAGCGCGCGTTCCATAATTTCCGACCCGGCGGCGTGAAGGTGCTGGCGGGCGCGCCGGTACTCGAAAAAGGCATGGTGGAGTCCGATTTCAAGGAACTCGCGGAGGCCGGTGTCGGGCTCTTGGGGGAAGTCGGGCTGGGCTCGGTCAAGGGTGGCGAGGAAGCGCGGCGGATGGTGGCCTGGGCGCGCAAGTACGGCATCCAGAGTACGATCCACACCGGAGGCCCTTCGATCCCGGGTTCGGGGCTGATCGACAAGGACGTGGTGCTGGAGGCGGACGCCGATGTCATCGGCCACATCAACGGCGGCCACACCGCGTTGCCCGAGGCGGATGTGTGCGAGTTGTGCGAGCGCTCCAGCCGCGCGATCGAGATCGTGCACAACGGCAACGAGAAAATCGCCATCGCGGCTGCGCACGCGGCGCGCGACGGCAAGTGTCTGCACCGCGTGATCCTGGGCACCGACGGGCCGGCGGGGTCAGGCGTGCAACCGCTGGGAATCCTGCGCATGGTCGCATTGCTGTCGAGTCTCGGTGGCATTCCGGCGGAGCAGGCATTCTGCTTTGCGACCGGCAATACCGCGCGCATCCGCAAACTCAACTGCGGACTGATCGAGACCGGCAAAGCGGCCGATTTTGTGTTCATGGACCGTGCCCAGCATACGGCAGGCAAGACGCTGCTGGAAAGCGTTGCGCTGGGCGATATTGCGGGTGTCGGCATGGTGGTCATTGACGGGGTGGTGCGCTGCCAGCGCAGCCGCAACACGCCGCCCGCGACCGAGGTCCCGGTGCTGGCGCGCGCATGAGGCGATGCGTCGAGGCGGGGCTACCCAGGCAGAAGGCGTGGTGCTAGACTTTTTCCAAGTTGAATCGGACGGCGGGGCGACGGCGTCCATAATGGGTAGTCTTACAGGAGAAGAAAAGATGAACAACTTTGACAGGAGAAGGTTCCTCACCGCTGCGGGAGTCGGAGTGATCGCGGCGGCGGGTTCGGTTACGGTGCTGCGCGACGTTCTGGCGGCAGGAAAGATCAAGCCGACCGATGCCGATGCGCTGCTGGTGATCGACGTGCAGAATTGCTTCATTCCCGGCGGGAGCCTGGCAGTCAAAGAAGGCGACCTGATCGTTCCGCTGATCAACCGGATT
>JAYWDM010000672.1:0-2989 GCA_043779885.1 Betaproteobacteria bacterium
TCCACCAGCACATAAAAGTCGGCTGCGGCATCGCCGATATTGTAGATCTGGCTGTCCTGGCGATAAGTTTCCAGGCGACCGGTCGCGGCGACGCATGCACACTGCGCCGCCGTAAGTCCGGCAAAAAAACCGGTGCGCTGGACAATATCGGCGTTGGCGGGAAGTGTGTCCGCGACAGCCGGCTGATTCACTTTTTCCAGCCCACCTTGTCTTTGAAGTTCTTCAGTTCGTCTTCCTTCATGAAGACCGTGTGCTCTTTGCCGGGATAAATGCGCTTTCTGACTTCGTCGCGATAGTCGGTCAGGCCCTTCTCGATGAGAGGCACGAGGTCGCAGTAAATCTTGGAATGGCGCGGCGTGTGCTTTTCATAAAGGTGAAACAAGTCCGAGCCGATGATATGCACGCCGTCCGAGGTATTGCCGGAGCCCAGACTGATCACCGGTACCGGCAGGGTCTCGGTCAGGTACTGCGAAACCTCGGAAGTCACGACTTCAGTCATGATCGAGAAACAGCCGGCATCCACGAACGCCCACGCGTCATCGACCAGTTCCTTGGCGCGGTCGGCGGTCTTGCCCTGCGCCGCAAAGCCGCCGAGCTGCGGAATACGCATCGGACATATCCCGATATGGCCCTGCACCGGGATGCCCGCCTTCACGATGGCTTCGATGAACTTGGCGTGGTGCTGATTGCCTTCGCATTTCATGACTTCGGCGCCGGCTTGCGAGACGTACTTGGCGGCGTTGTCGACCGACTGCTGCGCCGACAGGTGAAAACTCATGTACGGCATGTCCACCATGCGCAGCCCGTATTGCGAACCGCGCTTGACGGCCTGCGCCATGAACAGCACTTCCTCAAATGATACCGACGTCGTTGATTCGTGCCCGAACAGCACCATGCCGCCGGTATCCGAGACGCACAGTATGTCGATGCCGACGCGATCGGCAACAATTGCAGTCTCATAGTCGTATACCGCGAGCTGAACGATGGGCTCGCCTTTTTTCTTCTTCTCCATCAGCATTGGGATGGTGACTTTCTTGCGTGCTGCTTGTTCGGCCATGGCCGCCTCCTGATTGGTCAATTCTCGATGTGGACAACCAGCTAACGCATAAGCAAGGCTTATGCCAATAGTATGCAACCCGAATCCCCGCAGTGCGCCGGGTTGCATGACATCCTGCACCCTGCGCGGCAGCGCGGGTTTCCAAACGAAACGCCGGGTGTTTCCAAACCGCCGGCACGTTCTCCAAAAATCTGCGCCCTACGCCCGGGCTTTTTGCGGCGACGCACCGGCACGGAACATGCCCCAGCGATTTCGCCGCACCCACAGCGCCTTGCGTCCGATGCCGAGCAGCGCCGCCAGCTCCTGCTCGCTGTATTGCTCCTGATAGCGTTTGACGAATTCGGCGATGTAATCTTCGATCGACAGCGGCGCGGCAAGCGCGGTTTCGGCCAGCGGCAGCGGTGACGGGCGCGCCGCATCGGATAGCGACAAATCGGCGAAATCGTGCGCTGTCAGTGTTTCGCCATCGGCGAGTATTATCGCGCGCTCGACCAGGTTTTCCAGTTCGCGCACATTACCCGGCCACGGATAGCGGTTGAGCAGTGCCTTCAGATCATCACTGATTTCAGCAATCCGCTTGCCGAGGCGGCGGCTATGCACGCCGATGAAATGCCCGGCCAGAATTTCGATATCCCTGCCGCGCTCGCGTAATGGCGGCACGTGGATATTGATGACGTTCAGGCGGTAAAACAGGTCGGCGCGGAATGTGCCCTGTTTGGTCGCACTGGCCAGATCCCGGTTGCTGGCGGCCAGAATGCGCACGTCGGTGTGGACTACGCGCGTCGACCCGAGCGGGCGCACCTGCTTTTCCTGAATGACGCGCAGCAGCTTTACCTGCAACTGGGGCGCCAGTTCGGATATTTCGTCGAGAAACAACGTGCCGCCGTGCGCCTCCCGGATCAGTCCCTCGGTCGCCGCCACGGCGCCGCTGAACGCGCCCTTGGCGTGCCCGAACAGTTCCGACTCGAGCAACTCGGCGGGAATCGCGCCGCAGTTGATCGGTACGAAAGGACCTTCGGCGCGGTGGCTCGAGTAATGTATCGCCTGTGCGACGAGTTCCTTGCCCGTGCCGCTTTCGCCCTGAATCAGTACGTTGGCATCGGCAGCCGCGACTTTCCCGATCAGTTCGTAGACGCGCCTGATTCCCGCGCTGTCACCGATAATCCGCTTGCTCGTATGTTCTTTCAGCAGATTGCGTTTGAGCCGCGTGTTCTCGCGCCGCAGCCGGCGCTCGTTCAGTGCGCGTTCGACGGCGAACAGCAATGCGTCGTTGTGGAATGGCTTGATGATGTAGTCGACGGCGCCGATTCGAAGCGCTTCAATGGCGGTTTCGAGCGACGAGTAGCTGGTCATCAGGATCAGCGGCAGTTCGGGTTGCGATTTATGCAACGCACGGATCACGGACATGCCATCACCATCGGGCAGGCGCAGGTCGGTGATCACGAGGTCAAATTCGGTGGCGCCCGCCTTGTCCAGGCCCTCGGCGACGCGCGCCGCAAGCTCGATCACATGACCGCGCACCGGCAGCAGCATCTCGATGCTGGTGCTGACCCCCGCGTCATCCTCGATGACGAGGATGCGTCCGCCATGCGCGGATGGCGCGGCAGTATTGATCATTGCATTGCCGCCGGCAGACGCACGTGGAAGCACGCACCGCCCTGGCCGTCATTGGCCGCGCGCATGCTGCCGCCGTGCGCGATGATGATTTCATTGCTGATCGCCAGCCCGAGCCCGGTGCCGTGGCCGGCGCGCTTGGTGGTAAAGAACGGTTCGAACAGCCGCGGCAGATCGTGCGCGGCGATGCCGGGGCCCGTATCGCGGATTGCAATGTCGACGCTTCCAGTATCCGGCCGTGACTGGGTGATGAACAACCGGCCGCGCCCGTTCATCGCCTGCGCCGCGTTGATGAATACGTTGCAAAACACTTGTTCG
>JAYWDM010000673.1:0-2987 GCA_043779885.1 Betaproteobacteria bacterium
TGGCATACCGGCTGGCGCGAACGCGCCAAACCATTCGTCGGCTTCATAGCCCGGCAACCCCGCTTCCGCGATAGTAGGCAGCTCGGGAACCGCTTGCGACCGTCTGGCACCGGTGGTTGCCAGCGCGCGCAGTCTGCCTGCTTTGACGTGGGGCAGCGTCAGAACCATGCCTCCGAACATCATCGATAGCCTGCCGCCTATCAAGTCGATTGTCGCCGGCGCGCCGCCTTTGTATGGAACGTGGTTCATGGCGACCCCGGCCATGCTCTTGAAGAGTTCGGCCGCAAGATGCGGAGTCTGGCCGACTCCACCGGAACCGAAATTCAGCTGCCCCCGTTTGGCCTTGGCAAGCGCAATCAGCTCCTGCACCGAATTTGCGGGAATCGACGGATTGACCACGAGGATATTCGGTGCGGTCACCAGAAAAGCTACCGGCGCGAAGTCCTTCACCGTGTCGTACGGCAGTTTCGCGTACAGACTGGGATTGATCGCATGCGCGCCGGCTACCAGCAGCAATGTATACCCATCCGGCGCCGCCTTCGCCACTATATCCGACCCGACGATGCCTGCTGCGCCCGCCCGGTTGTCGACAATTACGGATTGACCAAATTTCTCGGTGAGCTTCTGCGCGAGAATTCGCCCGGTCGTGTCCGTCCCGCCGCCCGGTGCATAGGGAACGATCACGCGAATCGGTTTGACGGGGTAGTCGCGGTTCGCCGCCGCGCCGGCCTGAAAAAATACCAGCATGGCGACCGAATTCAGCAAGGCAATCGAAATCACCCGGCTCATGCCGGACTCCTTTCCATAGTTATTCTTCTCGCGCGGGATCTTCATTCGACATTGGCGCCGGAGAGCTTTACTGCTTTGCCCCACGTTGCAAGCTCCGTCTTGAGAAACGCGCCGAACTGCTCGCGCGTGTTGCCAATCGGCACCATCGAGAGATCCTGGAAGCGCTTCTGCACCTCCGAAGTTTTCAACATCCGGACGACTTCGCTGTTCAGGCGATCGAGAATTTGCAACGGGGTTTTCGCTGGCGCGACCAGCCCCGCCCATGCGATCACGTTGAAGCCCTTGACGCCCTGCTCCTCGAGAGTCGGCACGGCGGGCAGGAACGGCGAGCGCTGCATTGAGGTGACGCCGAGCGCACGCACCTGGCCGGCCCGCACGTACGGCACCGCGCCCGGCGTAGTCGCGGTGACCATGACGATCTGGCCGCCGATCAGGTCCGTCATGCTGGCGGCCGAACCTTTGTAAGGCACATGCGTGAGCCTGATGCCCGCCGCGCCCGCAAAGAGCGCCTGCGTAAGATGATCGGCGCTGCCGTTGCCGGACGAGCCGTAAGTAACCTCGCCCGGGCGCCGCTTCGCCAATTTGATCAGGTCCTGGATGTCGTGCGCGGGGAACGACAGATTCACGCAAATCACCATCGGCAGCGATGCCAGATTGGTGATCGGCGCGAAGTCGCGCCACGTGTCGTAGCCGAGCTTGCTGTACAGATGAGGGTTGATGACAAGCGCGCTGGTGCCGCCGATCAACAGTGTATAGCCGTCGCCGGGCGCCTTGGCGGCATATTCGGTTCCCAGCATGCTGCCCGCGCCGGCGCGGTTCTCGACGATCACTTGCTGGCCGAGCACCGCCGTCAGGCGTTCCGCCACCACTCGTCCGACGAGGTCCGCGCCCTGGCCGGGCGGGAATGGCACGATGATGCGCAGCGATTTCGCCGGCCATTGCTGCGCGAAAGCCGGCGCGCAAAGCAGCGCCCCGATCATGCAAGGCTGCAGAATGCCAAGAATCAGCTGAGCGCGCTGAATTTTCATAACGGTTGGGGCCTTCCGTAGTTTCAATTTGTTGATAGGCTGCCGTGCGCCCCGGACAAAAACTCGCGCAACGCCTGCGCGCATGCTCGCGCGTGCGAAAACGGTAGGCCATGGCGCGCGTTGGGAAATATCTGCAGCCGGGAATTACTGAGACATCGATACAGGTCGACGAGGGTTTCGACGGGAATAAACGGGCTGCGATCACCATGCATCAGCAGCACGGGACAGGTCACTTCCGACAACCGTGAGCGCAGATCCGTATTCACGAGCGCACGCAGCGCGTTCAGGATCGAATCGCGCGGCCAGGATTCCTGCCGCCGTGCGTACCACGCATACCTGCTTTCATCGAGTGCGCCGTCGACGAACCGGTCGCGCATGAACTGATCCGACCACGCCTTGATGCCCTGCTCGTCGATCGTGCGTTGCCAGGCCTGCACGCCCTGAATCGGGCCGCCGACGTGCGCACCGTTGCTGACGGTGAGCGTGGCGACGCGCAGCGGATGCGTGATCGCAAACAGCAGCACCACGGTGCCGCCTATCGACTCGCCAACAAAATGCGCGCCTCCGGCGCCCGCCGCGTCCGCGACCGCCAGCAGGTCCTGCACCAGCAGATCGATCGTCCATTTTAAATCGGCCGGCGGAATGCACGAGCGGCCGTAGCCGCGCATATCGAAGCGCACGACGCGATAGCGGTCGGTCAAAAGTGGCAGCCAATCAGCCCAGATGCCGGGGTCGGCCCCGATGCCGTGATGGAAGACGATGGTCTCGGCACGCGCCTCCCACGGCGCAAGCTGATCGAAGACTTCGTAGTAAAGCCTGCCATGCGGAGTTTCAGCGTAAGCCATCTTGCGCTCGGTGTCTGGATCGGCGCGCGTCAGGCGATGCCGAGAAGTTCGGCCGCGTTCCGGTAGAAAATGCGGTCAATCGCGGATTCCTTGAGCGGAAACTTCAGGAAAGCCTCGATCCCGTCCTTGAACGACATCAGCGGATAAGCGGTCGCAAACAGGAAACGCTCCGCCATGAAGCCGTTCGCCGCATTGACGTAATCCATCGCACCAGGCATGCCGAAGATGTACATGTCGGGTGACAGATAGATATTCGGGCGACGGTAGCAGACGTGGATGATCTGCGCCGTCCACGGCCAGTTGCCGTGCCCCGAAATGATCCTGA
>JAYWDM010000674.1:0-2986 GCA_043779885.1 Betaproteobacteria bacterium
GAGTGAACGCCCAGCGCGCGCGCTTCGTAGGTCGCAGTGGTTATTACGCCGCGACCCGAGTAGTCGCGCAGCGCAGGAAAGGACGTATCCGGCGAGTCATCCCCAGTTGCGCGCCGCCGTCCGCCGATGACCACCGGTTGGCCGCGCAAATGCGGGTAGCGCAGCAACTCAACGGACGCGTAGAACGCGTCCATGTCCAGGTGAGCAATGAAGCGCTGGTGCATGCCGTGGGTATCGTTGGTGAATGCTTGCGCTAGGACTGCACATGAATATGATCAGGCGGCAGCCCCGCCTGACTCCACGGGCCTTGTTGATGCATGGCAAATGCAGCCTTCAATTTTTCGGCATGGGCCTGTGCTGCCGCATTGGTCTGAGTGGAACCAGTGGCAACGGGGCGTTTGGGCTGCGGTATGGGCGGTCTGCGTTGCTTCATTGTGTACAAAGGTTACCCGATGCGGAAACACCGTGCCAGACGGCCGCGGCAGCGGCTCGACTAAAACGACGCGCCGGACTAGACTGTGAACGCCATCAACAGCAAGGAAAGCGCATGGATGCCAAGCCCAAGCTCACCATCGAGATCGTCTCCGACGTAGTCTGACCCTGGTGCTTCATCGGCAAGCGCCGCCTGGAGTCCGCATTGCGGATGTACCGGGAACAGGCGCCCGATGAGGAACCGCCGGCCGTGCGCTGGCTGCCGTTTCAGCTTAATCCGGACCTGCCGGAGGAAGGCATCCCGCGCAAGGAATACGTCGAGCGCAAATTCGGCCCCGGTGGCGCGCGCAACTATTCGCGTGTCGCGGGCGTCGGCAAGGATGTCGGTATCGATTTTGCATTCGACGACATCACGGTGCAGCCGAACACGGTAAACGCGCACCGGCTCATGCTGTACGGAGCGAAGCACGGACGCGAAGACGCGGTCGCGGAAAGCCTGTTCCGCGCGTATTTTCAGGAAGGCGCAGTGCTGACTAACATCGCCGTTCTGGCGGCCGTGGGCGAACGTGCGGGCCTTGAGCGCGCGGCGCTGGACGCCTACCTCGCTTCGGACGAGGATCGGGACATCGTTTTGCGCGGCGACATGGAGGCCCGCCAGTCGGGCGTCAGCGGCGTGCCGTTCTTTATCTTCAATCGGCAGACTGCCGTGTCGGGAGCGCAGGAGCCGGAGGCGCTTCTGCAGGCGATGATGGACGCGCGCAAAAGCTGACCGCTTGTCCAGGGTCAAATTTTCTTCGCCAATTCCGCCGCTTTGCCAATGTAAGTCGCCGGCGTGAGCGCGAGCAGGCGCTGTCTCGCGTCTTCGGGGATCTCCAGCGTCCCGATGAATGCGTGCAGCGATTCGCGCGTAATGCAGTCGTTGCCGCGGGTGAGCTCCTTTAATTGCTCGTAGGCGCCGGTGACGCCGTAACGGCGCATCACGGTCTGGATCGGTTCGGCGAGCACCTCCCAGTTGGCATCGAGATCGGCATTCAGCAGCGCGCGGTTGGCCTCGAGTTTGCCCAGCCCTTTCAACAGCGAGTCGTACGCAAGCAATGTGTGCCCGAGCGCAACACCCATGTTGCGCAGCACGGTCGAATCGGTGAGGTCGCGCTGCCAGCGCGACACCGGCAGTTTTTCGCTCATGTGGCGCAACAGCGCGTTGGCGACGCCCAGGTTGCCCTCGGAATTTTCGAAGTCGATCGGGTTGACCTTGTGCGGCATGGTGGATGAGCCGACTTCCCCGGCGCGGGTCTTCTGCCTGAAATAACCCAGCGCGATGTAGCCCCACGCGTCACGGTCGAAATCCAGCAGTATCGTATTGGCGCGCGCGAGCGCGTCGAACAGTTCCGCGATAGCGTCATGCGGCTCGATCTGGATCGTGTAGGCGTTGAATTCGAGGCCGAGACTTTCGACAAACCGGCGCGCAAACTGCTCCCAGTCCACGCCGGGATAAGCGGCGATATGCGCGTTGTAATTGCCGACCGCGCCGTTGATTTTGCCGAGCAGCGTTACGCCGGCGATGCAATCGCGCGCGCGCGCGAGGCGCGCAACGACGTTCGCCATCTCCTTGCCGAGCGTCGTCGGGCTTGCCGGCTGACCGTGCGTGCGCGCGAGCATGGACGCATCCGCGAGGTCATGCGCGAGTGCAGTGAGCCGGTCGATGATCTGCACCAGCGCGGGCAGCATGACATCGTCGCGCGCCGCTTTCAGCATCAGCGCGTGGCACAGGTTGTTGATGTCCTCCGAGGTGCACGCGAAATGGATGAACTCCGCGACTCTGGCGACTTCCGCATTTTCGGCGAGCCTGTCCTTGAGGAAATACTCGACCGCCTTAACGTCGTGGTTGGTGCGCGCTTCGATCGTCTTGACCGCGACGCCGTCGGCTGCGCTGAACGCATCGACCAGGGTATCGAGTTCTTTGAGCGTGGCGGCCGAGAACGCGGGAACTTCCGCGATCGCAGGCTCGGCGGCGAGCGCTTTGAGCCATTCGACTTCAACTTTGACGCGATAACGGATCAGCGCGAGTTCGCTGAAATACTTCCGTAACGGTTCGACCTTGCTGCTGTAGCGCCCGTCGAGAGGAGACAAGGCCGTAAGAGGGGAGGGCGCCATGGCTTTCCACAAAGGGTGAGACGCAATTTTATCACATGCGCCCTGAGTGCTTTACCGACGGGGTGATGCATGATTGTGTCGAAAATTGCGCGCCGGTCGCCGCAGCCGATTCCCGGTTTGTTACACACGGAGCATGACCGCAAATTCCAGCATGCGACGCTGAAATTTCCTTTCCCTTCAAGTGGCCGGGATGGTTACGTTTCACTGCGTAGCGCCAGTCTCACCTTCCCCTTCAAGGGGAAGGGTGGGATGGGGATGGGTACGACTCACCGCGCAGCGCGATTCTCACCTTCCCCTTCAAGGGGAAGGGTGGGATGGGTACGACTCACCGCGCAGCGCGATTCTCACCTTCCCCTTCAAGGGGAAGGGTGGGATGGGGATGGGTACGACTCACCGCGCA
>JAYWDM010000675.1:0-8574 GCA_043779885.1 Betaproteobacteria bacterium
CTGATCCTGGTCCTGTTGGTAGAAATGGGAAAAATTGGCCCCGCCTGGTTGCCCGCCGCGCTGGGTGGCACGCTGGTTGTCGCGCGGCTGTTCCACGCACAGGGACTCTTGTCGGGTCCCGGCCTCTCGCCCGGACGCTTTATCGGCACGAACCTGACCGCGCTGGTGATATTGGTCGGCGCCGGCGCCGCGTTGGGCCGCGGCTTCGGCGCATGGTAGCCTAGAAGCGTTCGCGCCGCGCCGCGCGCACGCACGCGGCTTTACCGAACGCGGTATACAGCGCGCCCGACAACTCATGCTCGTCGGGTTGCCATTCGGCGTGCCACTGCACGCCGACGATAAACTGCGTATCGTCGTTATAGCGCAGACCTTCGATCACACCGTCGGGCGACGTCGCCTCCACAACCAGTCCCTCGCCCAGGCGATCCACACCTTGCCCGTGCAATGAGTTGACCATCATCTCGTCGTGACCGGTCAGAGATTGGAACAGGCCACCCGCAGTCAACTTGACCATGTGATTGAGCCGGAAAACCTCTTCCGGCGTGACATCGTCATGGCGCGGTCTGCGGTGGTCATTTTTTCCGGACAGTTCATGAATGCGGTAATGCAGTGAACCGCCCAGCGCCACGTTGATTTCCTGAATGCCACGGCAAATACCAAACACCGGCACGCGCGCGGCGATGCAGGCGCGCACCAGCGGCAGGACAAGTGCATCGCGACCCGGATCAATGGGTTCATCGTCTGGAAACGCCGGCCCGTCGTAGTGATCCGGTTCGACGTTCGCCCGCCCGCCCGTGAGCACGAAGCCATCCATGCGCGACACCAGTTCGGCGACGTCCATTGCGGCGCCTATCGGTGGCAGCAACACGGGGATGCAATCCACCATCTTCATGAGGGAACGGATGTTGCGCTCGCCGGTGGCATGCACCGGAGTCCGCCGATGGGCAGCCTCCATGGCGTTGGCAGACACACCAATTAACGGTCGCGGTGCAGTTGTCATCATTGCATAAGTATCCACGATTTGGATGACCTAAGCCGAAGCGGTCTCAAAAACAGTTTGGAGCCGCAGATAAACGCGGATGAACGCAGATAAGTTCAAAGGACTTGACGTCGGGTCGAGCGCGGCCCTGTGTCTTCATCTGCGTGTATCTGCGTTTATCCGCGGCTGATTGTCGTTTTTTTATTTTTGAGATGGATTCCAGTGTCGTTGCAAAATGAGAGATACGTCTTCTCCATGGGCGATCGAATTGTCCCACAAGGAGACTTCCCGCGGATTTCCGCGATCGCCAATCAAGCTCCACCGCGTGACGCGCGCGCACCCGCCATGTAAACTCTCCCCGGTTTCTTTTTCCTGCACCGTTCATGCAATCCACCCTGCTGATTTCGCATAAAGTCGTGGCCGAGTTCGGCCCGCGCCTCCACGCTATTCTTGACGCAGCGCCCCGGCAAATTGAAATTCTGCCGTTCACGCGGGACCTTGAAGCAGCACCCGCGCGGCTCGATGGCATTGGGGCCGCGTACTATTCGCGCGACATCTGGGAAGGCACCTCCAAAAGCACGGTAAGCCCCGCAGCGGCGGCGTTCTGGAAGATCGCCGGGCAGGCGCCGAACCTGAAATGGCTGGCCGTGTTTTCGTCCGGCACCGATCAACCGCAGTATCAGGCGCAGATGCAGCGCGGCGTGCGGCTGACGACCGGCGCGGGCGCCCAGGCCGAGCCCGTCGCCATCGCGGCCGTGACGGGATTGCTCGCGCTGGCGCGCTGCGTTCCGCACTGGCTGGCGGCCCAGCAGCGCCGCGCCTGGGCGCCGCTGCTGGGCGCGGACGTACCGCCTGATTTGCATGGACAGACCGCACTCATCGTCGGCACGGGCCACATAGGCAGCGTCATTGCGCGCGTGCTGCAGGCGTTGGGCATGCAGACTATCGGCATTCGGCGGCGCGCGGCACCTGCCGCGCATTTCGATCAGGTGCAAGCGCTGGCAGCACTTGATACTTTGCTGCCGCAATGCGACTGGCTGGTGCTCGCGTGCCCGCTGACGGCGGAAACCCGCGGTCTCATGTCCGCGCGGCGACTGGCGTTGCTGCGGCCCACGGCAGGGCTGGTCAATATCGCGCGCGGCGAGGTCATCGATGAGGCGGCACTGGCCGACGCGTTGGCCAGTGCGCGGCTGCGCTGCGCCTATCTCGACGTATTCACCGTCGAGCCGCTGGATTCCGCATCGCCGCTGTGGGCACTGCCGAACGTGTTGATTTCACCGCACAACGCCGGCGCATCGACCGGCACCTACGCGCGCGGCGTGGAGATTTTTCTGCGCAATCTCGAAGCATATTTGCACGGTCGGCCGCTGGAGAACGAGGCGTCGTGAGCGTGTAACGAAGCTCACGCATCTACATCGTCGCCAGCAGTTCGCGCACCATTACCTCCATGCGCGCGGCGGTGGTGCCGGGCGGGAACGAACCCACATATTTGCCTTCCCGATCGAGCAGAAAAATGAAGGCCATGTGGTCGATCAGGTAGGTGCCTGAACCTGCCGGGCGCACTTTTTCGAAAAAAATCTTGTACGCCGTTGCGACATCACGGATCTCAGCCTCGCTACCGCGCAACGCGACGAATCGCGGATGAAAGCTGGCGGCGTAGCTGCGCAGGATTTCCCGGGTATCGCGTTCAGGATCAAGCGTGACGAAGACCGGCTGCAGTTTGTCGCCGTCCGCCCCCAGCGTCTTGATCAGTTGGGCCATGGCGTACAGGTCGGTCGGACATACATCCGGGCAATAGGTATAGCCGAAGTAAAGCAGCACGAGCTTGCCGCGGAAATCCGCGAGACTGCGCCTGTCGCCATGCTGGTCGGTCAGGGTGAACGGACCGCCGACCGGAACTTTTCCGGACATGAGATCGTTCATCATGCGCGCCGCTTCGGCGCGGCTGCCTGCGTCAGGCGGCGCGCGCTCTACGCGTATGTCGCTCCGTATCCAGAAAAATGCCACGGCGGCGGCGAGCAGGGTGGCCGCGATCAGAGCCGGCGCACGCCAGCCCCGCAGCGCGGCCCGGACGGACACCTACGCTCCGAACGTGTACTCGGTGCCGGTAGTGGAGGTGACCAGGCGCTCGGGCATCTGCTCGCGCACCGCAGTGATGAATCCCGGTCCGGAGCAATGCATGGGGATCATGACGTCCGGATTGAGCGCCTTGAGATCCGCCACGACACGGCGCAGGTATTCATCATCGGCGCCAAACAGATGGAACCCGCCCACGATCGCGTGCACTTTGCTGATGCCCGACACCTCCATCGCCTGGCGCACCGTGTTGATGATACCGGCATGACCGCACGATGAAATCACCACCAGGCCGCGATCGCGGATGTTGAAGCAGGTGCCATGCTCGTCGAGGTGCTCGTCGTGCACGGGCTTGCCTTGCGCCTTGGCATTCGCCGCGGGTATATCGCATCCCAAGCCGTTCTTTTTGCTGTATTCGACCAATCCGCCCGGCGGTATGGTCTCGAAGCTGCGCCGTGCAATGGTGCCGGTGGTGAAGGCGTGACCCTGGATGACGGTCGGCCGCTCGCACGTGACGACTTTCACTTTCAGCGCATCGAGTTCGCGGCGGTCGAGAGTGCCCCAGTCGGCCAGCACACCCGGCGTGCCGCTCGCGACCTTGCGCGTGCAGAAATTGTCCTCGCCGCCCACATACAGCGTCAGGTCGGCGGGCAGTTTGCTGCGGTACTTTTCGAGAAAGCCGATCAGGCCGCCGAAATGATCGAAATGGCCGTGGCTCACGATCATGCCCTGGACCTTGCTGCCATCCACACCCATGATCTCCATGTTGTTCGCGAGCGCCGCGGGCGTATAGCCGTAGTCGAGCATCAGGCTGCGCGTGTCCGCACCCATGCGTGATTCGAGCGCGAGCGCCAATCCCCACTCGCTGTGCAGGGTGGTCCTGCGCACGGCCACCGGCGAAGAGATCGATGCGCGCTTGATCCTGACCCACTTCGAGGTCATCAAGCGCGGCGTATCGTAACTGCTGTCGGTCAGCACTTTGATCGTAAGGGTGTCCACGGCGGGAACAGCCCCTGGCCTGAGAAACTCGGCAATGGCGCTGCGCGCAAAGCCCAATTGAGCGAGCAAGGCAACGGAGCCGAGCACGAACTGACGGCGGGTCGTTTCGATCTTCATGTTTCCCCCTTTTGCTGAGCTTTGCATAAATGCCTGACGCTCCGTCCCTCATCCCCCGGCCCTTCTCCCAAAGGGAGAAGGGAGTTTATAGGCGAAAATGGGTTGTCACCCATTTATGCGATGTTCAACAGCAACCCGGTACTGGTGATTCACGCCCATGCTAAACCTAATTCATGGCGCGCGCAAAAAGCGGCCGAAGATTGCAATCGTCGTCACGGCGGCCGCCACATGGTTGTATCGTTCTGCGGCGGTACAAATACTTATAGCGGCAGGTGTTCGCTTACGGTGGACATTGCGCTAACCAGGATCAGGCTGACCGATATGACTGCCTGCGAATGGCTGCTTCGTCCGCTCAGTCGGCATGCACGCCTGCCGTCTTTACGACCTCGCGCCACTTGGCGATTTCGTCGCGGATACGTCTCGCGAAAGCTGCCGGCGTGCTGCCCGCGGGCTCCCATCCCTGCGCAATGAGTGCTTGTTGCATGTCCGCGGAGGCGAGGAGGGCGGTGATCTCGCGATTGAGCCGCGCGACGATCGCGGCCGGTGTCGCGGCCGGCGCCAGCATGCCGAACCACAACGACACTTCATAACCACGCACGCCGGCCTCGATTACGGTCGGCACGTCGGGTAATACCGAGATGCGCAGCGCGCCGGTCGTGGCGAGCGCGCGCAGCCTGCCGCTGCGGATATGCGGGAGCGTGGGCGAGATGCTGCCGAACTGCAAATTGATGCGGCCGCTCAGGAGATCGACAACCGCCAGCGCCGAGCTTTTGTATGGAACGTGATTGAGCCTGATGCCAGCTTTGGTCGAGAACCACTCACCCGCAAGGTGCGCCAGACTCGCGTTGCCGGCGGAAGCGTAACTGAGCTCGCCTGGCCGCGTCTTCGCCAGCGCGATCAATTCATTCACGCTTATCGCGGCCACCGCGGGGTGCACTGCCAGCACGTAAGGCGAGTAGCCAATAAGTGACAGCGGCGCAAAATCCCTGACCGGATCGTAACCGGGCTTCGCGTTGACGCTGGCCGCCACGGCATGTGTGCTCGCGGTGCCGAGCAACAGCGTATATCCGTCAGGGGCGGCGCGCGCGCCGATTTCGACGCCGATATTGCCGCTTGCACCGGCGCGGTTATCGATCACCATTTGCTGGCCCAGCGCGTCACCGAGTTTAGGCGCCAGGAGGCGCGCCGCCGAATCGGTGGAACTGCCCGGCGGAAAGGGAACGATCAGGCGGATCGGCCTCGCCGGCCACTGCGCGCTGACGGAACCAGTCATCGCGGCGCCTGCAAGGCACGCCGCGAGCAAGAGCGCATTGCGGACTGTCATGCGGGCGCGCGCGCCGCGCCGTTGAACAGGTCTGCGAAATCGCTTAACGCGTTGAAGCGCGGCTGCGCGGCGATATGCGGTGTGACGATCACGTTGTCGAATGCGAGCAGCTCGTCGTCGGCGCGGCTAGGCTCCTCGTAGAGCGGATCGAGCATGACCTGCAGCATGCGGGGAAACGGATCGTCTGCGACGACGATGATTGCATGCGGTGCCATGTTCGTTGGTTTTCCGGCGGATCCGTGCGTGTCCGTGAATCAGTCGCCGCGGATGCCGGCGGTCCTGACGAGCTTCGCCCACTTCGCCATTTCCGCTTTCAGGAACGCGGCGAATTGCCCGGGCGTATTGCCGACCGGATCGGCGCCCATCGCGGCGATCCGGTCCTTCATCTGCGGCGTGGCGAAACCTTTCACGATTTCAGCATTAATGCGGGCGATTATTTCCGGCGGCGTCGCGCCGGGCGCGAGCAACCCGAACCACACCGTGACCGCATAGCCGGGCAGTCCGGATTCGGCGATAGTCGGCAGTTCGGGAATCAGCCCGGAACGCCGCGGGCCGGTAACGGCGAGCGCGCGCAATCTGCCGGATTTGACATGGGGCAGAGTGATCAGCATATCGGTGAACCCGATCATCGTTTCACCGCCGATCAGGGCGACCAGACCCGGCGCGCTGCCTTTGTACGGAATATGCGTCAGCTTGACGCGGGCCATGCTGGCAAAAAGTTCGCCGGCGAGATGCTGGCCGCCGCCGGCGCCGCCCGAAGCGAAAGTTACCTGCGACGGGCGCGCAGCCGCGAAGGCGACAAGTCCCTTGACCGATTTCACGGGCAGCGCGGGATGCACGACGAGCAGATTGTTGACGGTCGCGAGCAGCGAGACGGGCGCGAGGTCCTTGACCGGATCGTAGCCGAGCCTGCTCTCCATGGCGGGTGACACGGCGAAAGCGATCGATACGGTATTGAGCGTATATCCGTCGGCGGGCGCGCGCGCGGCGATGGCGATTCCCACGTTGCCGCTGGCGCCCGGCCGATTCTCGATGATCACCGGCTGCCCCCATGCGTCCGTCAGCAACTGGCCCACCGCGCGCGCGAAGAGGTCGCTGGGTCCGCCTGGCGCATAGGGAACAATAATCCGGATGGATTTTGTCGGATAGGTTTGTGCGGCACTGTCTGCCACGCGGTAAAACCCGGCGGACTGCGCGCCCTTCCCGCGAACGGGCCTGCGGCTAACGAGTCCGGACGCGCCGTCCTCTGCGTAAGGCACGATGATGCGGATCGGCTTCGTCGGATAGTTGCTGCCTTGCGCGACCGCGGTTGCGGCAGACGTCATGCATACTAACGTTATCGTCACGCCATGCAACAATGTCTTAAGTAGCGGCGGGTTCGATTTCGCCATTAAATCTCCATGCTTGCCGGTACGCTGGTGTGGTGCCTTGCAATTGTTGCAATACATCCTCCCCTTCAAGGGGAGGACCGAGGTGGGCCACGTCAATACGCACCGCGCATTTCTCATCCTCCCCTTCAAGGGGAGGACCGAGGTGGGGATGGGTGCATATTCGCGCGCCACAAATCCTGACCCATCCCCATCCCATCCTTCCCCTTGAAGGGGAAGGAGAGAGCAGCGCGATGCGTTGTGATCTGATCCATCCCTATCCCAGTTGCCCCTCGCCACTACACTTGCTCTCCCCCTTGAAGGGGAAGGTTAGGCCAGCGGCTACGTCGCTGTATGATTTCGGCGTAGAGTGATGCACTTCTCTAGCGCGGCGCGCCATACCCGCCGCCGCCCGGAGTCTCGATGACGAATACGTCGCCGGCCTTCATTTCGATTTTGTCCGCGCCTTTGAGATTGACGCGGATGCCGTCCCTGCGCAGCACGTAATTGCGGCCGACCGCGCCGGGTTTGCCGCCGGCCATGCCGTAAGGCGGGACAATGCGATGGCCGGACAGGATCGCCGCGGTCATGGGTTCGAGAAAGCGCACGCGCCGTACCGCGCCGTTGCCGCCGCGCCATTTGCCCGCGCCGCCGCTGCCCCGGCGGATCGCAAAGTCTTCCAGCAGCACCGGGAAGCGCCATTCGAGCACCTCGGGATCGGTCAGCCGCGAGTTCGTCATATGCGTCTGCACGACATCGGCGCCGTCGAAACCGTTGCCCGCGCCGGAGCCGCCGGAAATGGTTTCGTAATACTGATAGCGCTCGTTGCCGAACGTAAAATTATTCATCGTGCCCTGCGACGCGCCCATCAGCCCGAGCGCGCCGTAGAGCGCATCGGTCACGCATTGCGAAGTCTCGACGTTGCCCGCGACGACCGCCGCGGGATAACGCGGATTGAGCATGGAGCGTTCGGGGATGATCACCTCGATGGGCTTGAGACAGCCGGCGTTGAGCGGAATATCGTCGTCCACCAGCGAGCGGAACACGTAAAGCACGGCCGCCATGCAGACCGCGGCAGGCGCATTGAAATTGTTTTCAAGCTGGGAACTGGTGCCGGTGAAATCGATGACCGCGCTGCGCGCCTGCTGGTTGAAGCGGATCGCGACGTTGATGACCGCGCCGTGATCCATCGCGTAGGAGAACTTGCCGTCCTTCAGCACGTCGATCACGCGCCGCACGGATTCCTCGGCGTTGTCCTGCACGTGGCGCATGTAGGCGTGCACGACCTCGAGCCCGAAATGCGCGACCATGCGGCGCAATTCCTGCACGCCTTTTTCGTTGGCGGCGATCATCGCGCGCAAGTCGGCCATGTTCTGCGCGACGTTGCGGCATGGATATTTGCCGGAGGAGAGCAGCGCGATGGTTTCGCGCTCGCGGAGACGCCCTTGCTCGACCAGCAGGAAGTTATCGATCAGCACGCCTTCTTCCTCGACTACGCGGCTGTCGGGCGGCATCGAACCCGGCGTGATGCCGCCGATATCGGCGTGGTGGCCGCGCGAGCCGGCGTAAAAAAGTATGCGCGCGCCGGTGTCGTCGAATACCGGCGTGATCACCGTCACGTCCGGCAGATGCGTGCCGCCGTTGTACGGCGCATTCAGGACGTAGACGTCGCCGGGCTGTATGCGCCTTTTGGTGTTTTCGCCGCAGTTTTC
>JAYWDM010000676.1:0-2982 GCA_043779885.1 Betaproteobacteria bacterium
TCGTCGGCCTTCGCCTGCGGCAACCCGCTTTTGGCGGCGCCCTCGCGGAAAATGCTGCGCTGCTGCGCCATCTCTTCGGGCATTTTCTTGCCCATGGCGCGGCGCAGGAGGTCGGCGCCGCCAAGACTGTAATCGCCGACCAACTGCGCCATCTGCATCACCTGCTCCTGGTAGACCATGATGCCGTACGTTTCCGCGAGCACCGATTTGACGCGCGGATCGGGGTAATCGAATGGTTTGCCGTGCTTGCGCGCGATGAAGTCGGGAATCAGATCCATCGGCCCCGGCCGGTAGAGCGCAACGAGCGCGATGATGTCCTCGAAGCGGTCGGGGCGCGCCTGCTTCAGAAGATCGCGCATGCCGCGCGACTCGAACTGGAACACGGCGGTGGTCTTCGCGTTAGCGAATATGCGGTAGGCCTCCGCATCGTCGAGCGGGATTGCGTCGAGCGCCAGCGTCGAATCCGGATCGAGGCGCTTGATGTAGCGCAGCGTCCAGTCGAGTATGGTCAGCGTGGTGAGGCCGAGAAAGTCGAATTTCACCAGACCCACCGCCTCGACGTCCTTCATGTCGAACTGCGACACCACGCTCGCCGAACCTTCCGCGGCGTAAAGCGGACAAAAATCGGTGAGCTTGCCGGGCGCGATCAGGACACCACCCGCGTGCATGCCGACGTTGCGCGTCAACCCCTCGAGCCGCCCGGCGAGTTCGAGCAGTTCGCGCACTTCCTCTTCCTTTTCTTCGCGCTGGTTGATGAGCGGCTCGACTTCGCGCGCATAAATCGTCTGCTCGTCCTTCGGATTGGTGCGCCGGCGCAGCGTGATGTGGCGGCCGGGCTGGAACGGCACCAGCTTCGCGAGCTGGTCGCAGAAGTTGTAGCCGAGATCGAGCACGCGCCCGACGTCGCGCACCACCGCTTTCGCCGCCATGGTGCCGAAGGTGACGATTTGCGATACGCTGTCGGCGCCGTATTTGCCGCGCACGTATTCGATTACACGGTCACGCCCGTCCTGGCAGAAGTCGATGTCGAAGTCCGGCATCGACACGCGCTCGGGATTGAGAAAACGCTCGAACAGCAGGTTATAGCGCAGCGGGTCCAGGTCGGTGATACCGAGGACGTAGGCGACCAGCGAGCCCGCGCCCGAACCGCGCCCGGGCCCGACCGGCACGCCATTCGATTTCGCCCAGTTGATGAAGTCGGCCACGATCAGAAAATAACCGGCGAATCCCATCTGCAGGATCGTGGCTATTTCGAACTCGAGCCGTTGCTGATAAGCCGGCAGTTTGTCCGCGCGTTGCACGGCGTCGCAGTACAACTGCTCCAGGCGATGCGCGAGGCCGGCCTGCGCGCGGCCGCGCAGGTAGTCGTCGAGGCTTTCACCGTTCGGCGTCGGGAACGGCGGCAGCCTGGATTTGCCGAGTTCAAGCGTCAGGTTGCAGCGTTTCGCGATTTCGACGCTGTTGGCGAGCGCCTGCGGAATATCGGCGAACAAGTCCGCCATTTCCTGCTGGCTTTTGAAATACTGGTCGGGACCGAACAGCTTGGGCCGCCGCTGATCCGCGAGCACATAGCCTTCGGCGATGCAGACACGCGCCTCGTGCGCGCGGAAATCGTCGGGCTGCAGAAACTGCACCGGGTGGGTCGCGACCACCGGGAGTCCGAGTTCGGACGCGAGCTGCAGCGACTGCTGGACGCAGCTTTCGATTTGCTGCGCGGCACCCGCCTGCAGCCGCTGCAACTCCAGGTAATAGCGCTGCGGAAACAGCTTGGCCCACGCGCGCGCGGCCGCCGCGGCCTGCGCGTAGTTGCCGGCGAGGAGCGCATGGCCTACATCGCCGTGCTGCGCGCCGGACAGCACAAGCAGGCCGTCGCCGGTCGGCGCCGCGAACCATTCTTTCCTGAGTTCGGCGCGTCCGCGATGCTGGTTGGTGCGATAAGCGCGCGTCAGGAGTTCGCATAAATTGCGATAGCCCGCGCGCGACTGGCAAAGTACCAGCAACCGGTGCGGCTTGTCGCGGTCGGCTGCGTTTTCGATCCAGACATCGCAGCCGATCACCGGCTTCACGCCGCGGCTGCGCGCCGCCTGATAGAACTTGACCATGCCGAACACGTTGGCGAGGTCGGTGAGCGCCAGCGCCGGCATGCCATCCGCGGCGGCGGCCGCGACCGCATCGTCGAGGCACACCATGCCGTCGCTCACCGAATACTCGCTGTGCACGCGCAGATGAACGAAGGATGGCGTAGACATGGCGGTCATTTTATCGCGTTCGGCGCGCGCCGGGCGCAGGTGCAAATCACACGTCCGTGGCGGCACGCAACGCGCGTGTTGCAAACTGTTACGGACTCTCACTTGACAACGCACCCGATCACCGCCAGATTCGACGTTGCTGCTCAAGAAATGCCGAGGTGGACAATGATGAGGCCTATCCTGCTGTTGCTTCTGCTCGTGCTCGCTGCGCCGGCGCTGCCCGCCGAGGGCGTCTATCGCTCGGTCATGCCTGACGGCAGGGTCGTCTACGGCAGCAAACCGGAACCCGGCGCGAAAGAATCCAAACCGGCCAATCTGCCGGCGCCGAACATCTCGGCGCCGACGCCCCGCGGCGCAGCGGCCCCGCCGCCGCCTCCGGGGCCGGGTAACGCCGACATCAAAACGGCGCAGCAGTCGCTTGATGCAGCCCGCGCGGCGCTCGAGTCCGGACGCGAGCCGCTGGAGGGCGAGCGCATTGGCATCGTCACCAAAAGCGGCGCCAACTCGCGCTTGACCGACGCTTACTATCAGCGCATCAAAAACCTGGAGAACGCGGTCACCGCTGCCCAGGCGCGCCTGGACGCCGCGCAGCGCGGCCCGCGCTAGCCCCGCTGCCTGGATCGGCAGGCAATCTCATGGAAGCTCTGATTAAGTTCGATAGGGGTAGGGAAGGGCTCTCGCCCTCCCCTCCCTCCGAACCGTGCGTGCGGTTTTCCCGCACACGGCTCTCCAG
>JAYWDM010000677.1:0-2980 GCA_043779885.1 Betaproteobacteria bacterium
CTGGAAAAACCCTGCTACGACTACAAAGGCCTCGCCCGCTCCGTGCCTTTCCTCGAAGCGATGGTGGATGCATTGCGAGCCGTCGGCGTCGATGTCTATCAGATCGATCACGAAGACGCCAACGGCCAGTTCGAGGTGAATTACACCTACGGCGACGCGCTGAGTTCCGCCGACCGGCTGGTGCTCGTGAAAATGGCAGCCTCGGAGATCGCCCGATCGATGGGCATGATCGCGACTTTCATGCCGAAGCCGTTCTCTGACCGCACCGGGACGGGGGCGCATTTTCACATCTCGATCGGCAACAGCAAGGTCAGGAACCTGTTCCATGACGACAAGGACAAGAACGGCCTGGGCTTGTCGACGATGGCGTACCACTTCATGGGTGGGGTGTTGGCGCATGCGAAAGCGCTGACTGCGATCGTTGCGCCGACCATCAACTCTTACAAACGCCTGGTGGTGGGGCGCGCGCTGTCGGGTGCGACCTGGGCGCCTGCCTACATCACATACGGCGACAACAACCGGACCGCGTGCGTGCGCGTGCCTTACGGCAGGCTGGAACTTCGCCTGCCCGACGGGTCCGCCAATCCTTATCTCGCCAGCGCAGCGATCCTCGCGGCGGGCATGGATGGCGTCGACCGCAAGCTCGATCCCGGCAAGCCGATCAACGAGAACCTTTACGAGTGGTCGCCGGAGAAGCTCAAGCGCGCGGGAATCGGCCTGTTGCCGCAAAGCCTCAAGGAAGCGCTGGACGAATTCGAGCAGGACAAAGTATTGCGAGCCGCCCTCGGCGAGGACCTCTCCCAGGAATTCGTCATGCTGAAGCGCATGGAATGGGTGGAGTATTCGCGTCACGTTTCCGAATGGGAACGCGAGCGCTACGTCGAGTTCTTCTAGGCCAATTCCTAACCGCAAAGGCGCGAAGGTCGATTGGAGGTTGATATGTGTGGAATCGTAGGATTGTTGCTCAAGAAACCAGAGCTGCGCGAGCAGCTCGGCGAACTGGCGATGCCGATGCTGATCGGCATGACCGAGCGCGGGCCGGATTCGGCCGGACTCGCCGTATTCACCGAACAACTGCCCGGCGCCCAGCGCAAGTACAGTCTGTACGCGCCGGATTGGGAATACGATTGGGCAGGATTCGAAACCGTGTTCATCAGCAAATTCGGCAGCGGGGCTGCGATTGCGATCAGGGGCAATCATGCCGTGCTGACCTGCAGCGAGCCGGTGGACAAAGTGCGACCCTGGGTCAGGCAGGCGTTTCCCCAGTTGCATCTGCTCGCGGCAGGACGCCTGATGGATATCTACAAGGACGTCGGAAGTCCTGCCGATGTTGCCGCGCGCTATCAGTTCGGAAGGCTCGCCGGGTCTCATCTGGTCGCGCATACGCGCATGGCGACCGAGTCGGCGGTCACGCCGGACCGCGCGCATCCCTTCACGGCCGGCGAGGATTTCTGCCTGGTGCACAACGGATCGCTGTCGAATCCCTACCAGATCCGGCGCCGGCTCGAGCCGCTCGGCATCGGTTTCGATACTGACAACGATACCGAGGCCGCGTGCCGCTATTTCGAATGGCGCATGCGCGAGGGCGACGATCTCGAAACCGCCATTCACAAGGGCTTCGAGGAGCTGGATGGCTTTTACACCTTCCTGATGGGAACCGCAGACGAGCTGGCGCTGGTGCGCGATGCTTTCGCCTGCAAGCCGGCGGTGGTGGCGGAGACCGATGACTATGTCGCGATTTCTTCGGAATTCCGCTCGCTGGCAAAACTGCCGGACGTGAAGAACGCCACGATTTTCGAACCCGCGCCCGAGGAGATTTACGTATGGCGGGCGTAGCGCAGGCACCGCACGCCGCGGCGGACGTCGTCACCTTCGATCTCGCGCAGCAGCCGCTGCGCGAGCTCAACCAGTTTCTTCATCATGGACTCGGTGCGACGAAAAAAGTACGCGTGCTCAATCCGGATGGCGCCCACAACATTGCCGCCGGCGTGAATGCGCCGGTGGCAATCGAAGTCGATGGACACGCCGGCTACTACGCGGCGGGGATGAACCAACTCGCCACGGTTCTGATCCGCGGCAATGCCGGACCCGGGCTCGCTGAAGGCATGACGTCCGGGGTCGTGCACGTGAAAGGTTTTGCGTCCGTATCGGCGGGTGCGGCGGCGCACGGCGGACTGCTGGTAGTCGAAGGAGACGCGTCGCTTCGCTGCGGCATTTCAATGAAGGGCGTCGACATCGTCGTCGGCGGATCGGTCGGTAATTTTTCCGCTTTCATGGCCCAGGCCGGCAGGCTGGTCGTGTGCGGCGACGCCGGCGATGCGCTTGGCGATTCTCTCTATGAAGCGGTGATCTACGTGCGCGGCAAAGTGAAGTCCCTGGGCGCCGACGCGCACGAGGAGCCGATGGTCGAGACCGACTACGCCGCAGTCAAAGACCTGCTGGCGAAAGCGGGCTTGAAACACGATCCGCGGCAGTTTCGACGCGTGGCATCCAAGCGCGAGCTGTATCACTGGAATGCCGACGCCAATCAGGAGTACTGACATTCAGGGGCCAAACATGAATAAGACAATCGAATCGCACAAACGCATGCAGCTCGAGGAAAGCGCGGGCTTCGACCGCAAGATCATCGATTACGTTCATCACGCATCGGCGACCGGTCTTTACGAAATCCGCGGCCTGGGTGCGAAGCGCCACGTCCCGCACTTCGATGACCTGGTCTTCCTCGGCGCGTCGCTGTCACGCTATCCACTGGAAGGCTATCGCGAGAAATGCGTGACCAAAACCGTGCTGGGCACGCGCTTCGCGAGCAAGCCGGTGGAACTCGCCATTCCGATCACGATCGCCGGCATGAGCTTCGGTTCGCTTTCCGCCAACGTCAAGGAAGCGCTTGGCCTCGCGGCCAGTGAAATGGGCACTTCGACCACCACGGGCGACGGTGGCATGACGGAGGAGGAACGCCGGTCTTCGAAGACGCTGATCT
>JAYWDM010000678.1:0-20991 GCA_043779885.1 Betaproteobacteria bacterium
GCCGACGGGCCACCGAATTCCACGATCATCGTTTCGAGAATCGGCCGCAAAGCCGCTGTGGCCGTTGGTCTCAGGGTTTTCGGTCAGGCACTAATTACGGCTCGGCGGGCAATGGGTCGGTCGCCCATCTCGCGGGCGAGCAGTTCAAGGCGTTGGCCGGAGTGCAAATCACGCATGTGCCGTACAAAGGCGGCGGCCAATCGCTGATCGACCTGATCGGCGGCCAACTGCAAATGGTGATCGACAATCTGCCGACCGTGCTGCCGCAGATCCGCCTCGGAAAATTGCGCGCGCTGGCGGTCGGCACCCGCACCAGGTCCGCGCTCGTGCCGGAATATCCGACCATGATCGAGGCGGGTGTCCCCGGCTATGAGGCGAGCACGGCGTCGGGCGTGCTCGTGCCGGCCAAAACGCCGCGCGAAATCGTCGCCCGGCTCAATCGGGAACTCGCCGGCATACTGCGCAATGCGGAGGTGAAAGAGCGGTTTTTCGCGCAGGGACTTGAGGTCGCGGGCGGCACGCCGGAGCAGTATGCGCAACACCTGCGCGATGAGCTTGCGCTGAACGCGCGTATCATCAAGGCAGCCGGCATCAGGCTCGAGTGAATGCGCCTGTTCGCCCGCCCTGCGACCTGAAACACGTGAACTTGCGGCCCCCAGTGCGATCGCCACCGGTCGCAGGGAAATCTTTGCGGGTTGCAGTCAAGCTACTACAATGGCGCTGAGCGGCAAGCGAGGGCATCCGCGATGCGTACTTCTCAACGAATGAATGGACGAAACATGTTGCGGTCAGTGCTTATTTGCGCGGCGGTCTTGACGGCCGGCGCCGCATCGGCGCAGGTGTTTGAATGCGTCAGCGCCAAGGGCGTCAGGGAATATGCGCATTTCTGCCCGCCGGATACGGTGCAGCAACGCCAGGTTCTGAAGGAAAGCGAGTTCGGCAGCAACAGCGGCGCCGAGACGCCGCCTGGCGCGAGCGGGGGCGCGCCCAAGTCGATCGAGATGCAGGACGTGGAGTTTCGCAAGCGCCTGCTCGAGCGTGAGGCAGCCGAAGCCAAGGCCGCGCAGGAGAAAACCCAGGCTGAAGAATCCGCGCGCAATTGCAGCGAAGCGCGTGGTCAGCTCAAGGCGCTGGAGGACGGGCAGCGCATGACCCGCACCGACCCGGTCACCGGTGAGCGCGTGAATTTCGGCGACGAAGAGCGTGCGGGCGAAACGGCGCGTCAGCGCAGAGCGGTTGCCGAGTGGTGCAAGTGATGCCCGCGTGACGCTCCTGCTCGACAGGGCAACACCGGGCGCGGGGAAAAGCAGCAGTCTGTGTGACGCACTGCGTTAGCCTGTCCGTCCTCCCGGCCGGCTTGCGCATTGGCTGGCGCAGGATGAGGCGTGGAGGATGGATTGCGCCGCGTCACGTTACGCATAATGCCGAACTGGTGAGACTACAAGAAAGGGATTGAACATGCGCGAACTCCTGCCCCACGCCGAAAAAGTTGCCGCCCTGCTCAGGCAGCGCAAGGAGACGGTCGCGATTGCCGAATCGTCCGCCGGTGGTTTGATATCCGCGGCACTGCTGGCGGTGCCCGGCGCGTCCGACTATTTTCGCGGCGGCACGGTCCTGTATACGCGCCAGTCGTGGCACGCGCTGAAGGATTTTCGCGACGACCTGTTCGCGGGCGCGCGGCCGGCGACCGAAGCGAATGCGCTCGTGCGCGCGCGCATTATGCGCGAACGATTCGCGGCCGACTGGGCCATCGGCGAAACGGGCGCGGCGGGGCCGACGGGCGGACGCTACGGCAACCCCGCGGGGCTTGCGTGCATCGCCGTGGCGGGACGCGTCGAACGCGCATCCACGGTTGAAACCGGCAGCGCCGACCGCGCCGCGAACATGTACGCGTTTGCCGCCGCGGCGCTCACGCTGCTGGCGGACAGTCTCGCGTGACGCCGCATTACCGCCGCCGCTTGCGTGCCGGCGCAGTCGCGCTTGGAGCAATGTGCTGCGCGCTTGCCGCGCATGCGCAACCCGCCGCATGGAAACCCGAAAGAAACGTCGAGATCGTGGTCGGCCTGACCGCGGGCAGTTCGCAGGACCGCACCGCGCGCGCGCTGCAAAATCTGTGGCAGGCGAAAGCGCTCGTTAACGTCAGCAGCAGCGTGGTCAATCGCGTGGGCGGCGGCGGCAACGTTGCGTGGAACTACCTTGCCCAGCATCCTGCCGATGCGCACTGGCTGCAGATCGCATCGCCGACCATCCTCACCAACCATATTATCGGCACCGCCCCGTTCACCTATGCGGACTACACGCCGCTGGCGCTGCTCGGCAACCAGTACATCGGTCTCGCGGTGCGCGCCGACTCGCCCATCAAGACCGCGCGCGACCTCGTTGAGCGGCTGCGCGCCGAGCCGGCGTCGGTGACGGTTGCCATCAATAGCCTGGGCAGCTATCTGCATATCGTGTGTGCGCTCACTGCACGCGCGGCAGGGGCAGACCCGAAGAAACTCAAGCTCGTGGTCTTTCAGGGCGGCGAACTAATGACCGCCGCGCTCGGCGGACATGTCGACGTGATCGCGACGGTCACCTCCAACCTGCTGCCGCACGTGCAGGGCGGCAAGCTGCGGCTCGTTGGCATCTCTTCCGCGCGCCGGCTGGGCGGTGCTCTTGCGCAAGTTCCGACGTTGAAGGAGCAGGGCATCGATGTGGTCCTCGCGAACTGGCAGGGGGTGTTCGGTCCGCCGAAACTGGCGCCGCCGCAGATTGCTTACTGGGACGGCGTGTTGGGCCGTCTGGTGAAAACCGACGAGTGGAAGCGCGACCAGGAGCAGAATCTCTGGGAGAGCGCTTATTTGAATGCGGCGGAATACGCGCGTTTTCTTAAAACGGACTACGAACAGGCGAGGGCGATATTCAGCGAGCTTGGATTGGCGCGGAAAGACTTGTGATCGATCACCCGGGCGCCTGCACGGCGGCGCGGACTCGAAATTCTCCCGTGAAATGCCGCGCGGGCAAGGAAAATTCAACGTGTTCTACGCTATTCCACCGTTAACCCGCGCGCTGCTGGTCGCCAATGTGGCGATGTTTGTCATCGGCCTATTCGCCGGCGACGCGTTCATCCTGAGTCTCGCGCTGTGGCCGGTCGGCAGCATGACCCTCACCGGTGGCAGCCTGGGCTTTCAGCCATGGCAGATCATCACTTATAGTTTTCTGCACGGCAGCGCGGTGCATCTTTTTTTCAACATGTTCGCGCTGTACATGTTCGGCGGCGAACTGGAGCGGCTGTTCGGACCGCGCCGCTACTTCAACCTTTATTTCCTGAGCGTGATCACCGCCGCGTTGACCCAACTCGCCTACTCCGCCAGCAGCGGCGGAGATCCCTATCCGACGGTCGGCGCGTCGGGCGGGGTTTTCGGCTTATTGCTGGCGTACGGCATGTATTTCCCACGGCGCACGCTCATGCTGCTGATTCCGCCGATCCCGATGCCGGCCTGGCTCTTCGTAACCCTTTACGGCCTGCTCGAACTCTACTTCGGCGTTACCGGCACCGACGAGGGTGTCGCGCATTTCGCCCATCTCGGCGGCATGCTGGGCGCCTGGCTGCTGATCCAGAACTGGCGCGGCCGTCCGCCTTTTCGCGGCCGCTAGCCCGCTTTCACGCTTCAGCGCAGATATTCGCTTTGCCACTTTTTGAAGGTTTCGCCGTCGGTGAGCTTCTCCATCTCCTGCGCGGAGGCGATCATCGCTTGCAGATCGGCCGGCGCGCCGCCGTTGTAGAGGTGCGAGTAGCAGTCGTGCAGCGCCTTGACGGCGGCGGCCACGGGCTGGTGGCCCTGCAGCACGATACGCGCGCCGCGCGCGGCGAGTTCCTCGCGCTTGAGCGAGGGCGGCGCCGAGCCGATGATGATCGGCAGCTTGACCGCGGCGTGGATGGCGTCGAGCTGTTCGAGTTTTTCCAGCCCCACGATGAAAATTGCATCGACGCCGGTGACCGCGTACGCTTTCACGCGCGCGAGCGTGCCTTCAATGCCTTCGATCTTGAGCGCGGAAGTGCGCCCGGCGATAATCAACGCCGGATCGCTGCGCGCCGCGACCGCCGCGCGCAGTTTGCCCACGCCTTCTTCGATTGAGGTCAGGCTTTCCTTGCCTGCGGCCTGACCGAAGGGTGTTGGCAACGCGGTGTCTTCGATGCTGAGCGCGGAGACGCCGGCATGTTCGAGTTCCTGCACCGTGCGCATGGCATTCAGCGCGTTGCCGTAGCCGTGATCGGCATCCACGACCAGGCTCAAATTGCTGGCGCGCATGATGCGCCGGACCTGATCGGCAAACTCCGTGAGCGTGAGCACGATGAGGTCGGGCGCGGCGAGCGTCGTATTCGACGCGACCGAGCCGGCGAGCATGCCGATCTGGTAGCCGACGGCGGCGGCGACGCGCGCCGACAGCGCGTCATAGACGCTGGCGGGCGAGAGGCATTGCGATCCGGCGAATAGCGCGCGCAGACGTTTGCGCTGTTCCGTATGGTTCATGGTTTCTCCGTTGGTTGGGTTCGTTGGTTCGCGGCTGGCACGGTGCTGGCGACGGCGGATCGCCATGCCGACGATGGCGCTCAGGAATAATTGCACGGGTCCAGGTGTTAGCACGTGCAATTGCCGAGGCAGGCATAATAGCAAATCCTGCCGCGTGCCGAGGCTGACGTTGCATGATCGGGGAGGCGCGATGATGAATACCAGAGTTCCGCTTGAGTTTGATCCTGTTCCGGCGCCACGCCTGGCGCAGCGTTCAGCCGCGATTGCCGCCGGCATCGTGTCGCTGGCATTCGTGGTCATGACGGACGTGGCGGCCGCTGCGGCCGCCGGCGACAGTTGGGCGTATCGCGTTGCCAACGGCTACAACCACGAAGTTCGCGGGCAAGTTCAATACCGCATTGATAAAGTCGAGCCGGGCCGCATTTCCGTGCTGGTCACGCCCGATGTTCCCGCGCTGGGCGGCCCGCGCACCGAGGTTTACACGCCTGAGGGCAACTGGTTGCGGCACCCGCTGATCAACCACGATCAGCCGGTGGAGTACGAATTCGCGCAACCGTACCCCGCTTATCTTTTTCCGCTCGAGGCCGGAAAATCGTGGTCGCTGCGCGTCAATGCCACCAACCCGCTGACCGGCCGGCGCGCGAGCGTGCGCGTCGATGGCGAAGTCCTGGGGACAGAGCGCATTACGGTGCCCGCCGGCGCGTACGACACCATCAAGGTGAGGCGCCGCATTTACGCCGGCGATTGGGAGGGCCGGCGGTCGGAGACCAATATCACCGAGACCGACTGGTACGCGCCCGCGCTCGGCCGCGCCGTGCGCAGCGAAAGAAACTCGGGCTACATGGACGCCGACCGGTGCAGTGACGAAATGTCCGCCTGCACACCGGCGCGCGGGGACTGGCACATCCTTGAACTGGTCGAAGCGGGCGCCCCGGCGCGGTAGCGGGCACGCGACGACGCGCGAGGTGTCGCGCCCGTCCATTGCGCATGACGTCATCGTCGCAGTGGATGTCACACACAGACTTGATTCTGAATAGTCCCCAGGGACTAGGCCAAGAATAGCCCGTCAGTCGGCTATCAGCGGCGCTTTCATCGGGCTAACGTGGCGTCATGGCGAGACGCTCGCTGCAGCCGACGGAGGCAATCATGTCAGAAATATTCCTGGTGCTTTGCATGTTGCTTGTTCTCGTGTGGGTGGTTTATCACGCGGTGTTGCTGGCCGTTCGTGTCGAAACGCCGGGACCGGTCGCGGTCAGGCATGGCGATCCGATCACGGCCTATGTCGAGGAGAACTACGGGTCGCATTTCCTGGATGCTCCCATGCCCGTGAACCGGAGTTTGCGCAGTCTTTGACCCGGACTGACGCGCTGCACCGCGTCGCCTGCCGCGCAGAATCACTCAGCGCCGGCAGTCCTGCGTTCCCGTATCGTTTATTTCCGCTGCGCTGCAAAACCGTTAACATAGGCGCCGGCATTTACACCCGGTGACGCCCGGCGCGTGAGATTTGCCTGAGCATTCTTGCCCCCATCCTGTCCTTCCTCCGCTGTCGCAGGGGAAGGGACCGTGGGAAAAAGCTCCGTACTTGGGCTCCCTCCCTTGCGCATAAAATGCGCGGGGGAGGGCGGGGGTGGGGGCAACGGCTTAAGTAAGCGCGATTCGGACCGGGCTTTTTTTATTTGACAGGGAGCACAGCTTGAAGGAAAAACCGTCACAAACCGCGACACGCCTGGCCAAGACCCGTGGCTACAGTTATCCCGAGTGGGAGTACCTCGCCGAGAAGGACCCGGTCTTTCTCGATGCCTATAACCGCCTCTCGGGCCTGAGCCTGCTGCACGAGGGCGTTTCCACCAAAGGCAAGCAGCTTCCCGCCAAATACCGCGAACTCATCGCCATCGCCGCGATGATAGGTCAATCGCGCATGTGGGGTGTGAAGCCGCATATGGAACGCGCGTTGCGCTTGGGGTGCACGGAACAGGAATTGCTCGAAGCGCTCGAGACCGCGCTCACGCCCGTCGGTTCGCCGCCATTCCGGCAGGCGGTCAATATTCTGATGCAGGTGACGAACTGGCAACCGAAGGCGGCGCGCAAGCCGGCCGGCAAGAAGCGCGGCTGATGCGCCGTGTGCGCTGGCTTGCCGGGGCATTGCTGTGCGCGACAGTGTCCGCGGCATTTGCGCAGCCGTTGCCCGGCAAGGGCATCCGGGTGGTCGTCCCCTATCCGCCCGGCGGATTCAACGACGTGGTGACCCGCGTGCTGGCGCAGGGTTTCAGCGAAGGATACGCGCCGGGTTCGTACGCCGACAATAAGCCGGGCGCGGGCACGGTCATCGGCACCGAACTGGTCGCCAGGTCCGCGCCGGACGGCAACACGATACTGGTGGTGTCGTTTCCGTTCACGGTGATGAACGCCCTCTATCCGGCATCGAAAACCGACGTGATCAGGGATTTCGCGCCGTTGAGCTATGTCGCATACGCCCCGTCATTGCTGGTTGCCAATGCGCAGGCGCCGTACAAAACCGTCGGTGAACTCATCGACGCCGCAAAGGCGCAACCGGCGACGCTGTTGTATGCGTCTACCAGCAACGGCTCGTCGGCGCATTTGTTCATGGAGCTTTTCAGGTCGTTGACGAATACCGCACTCGTGCACGTGCCGTACAAAGGCAACGGGCCGGCAATGGTCGACGTGCTCGGCGGACAGGTGCCGGTCATGTTCGCGAATCTGCCGAATGGCCTGCCGCACGTGCAGTCCGGCAGGCTGCGTGCGCTCGCCGTAACGGCGCCCAGGCGCATCGAGAAATTGCCCGGGGTGCCGACCATGGCCGAAGCCGGTGTTCCCGGTTTCGAGGCCAACACATGGTGGGGCGCGGTCGCGCCGGCGGCAACGCCGAAGGACGTGGTGACGAAACTCAATGCCGAAATCAACCGCATACTCGCGACCGGCGAAGTGCGCAGGCTGTTCCAGAGCCAGGATGTGCAGATCGTCGGGGGCACAGCGGACTTTTGCGCCGAGTATATTCGCGGCCAGGTCGCGCTCTGGAGCAAGGTCGTGCGGGACGCTAAAGTCAAGGCCGAGTAATTGCACGGCAGGACACCACAGGAGGAAAGCATGCGCCGCTGGATGGTAATGGCGTTCGGATCGCTGGTATTGGTGCAGGCGAGCTGCGCCTGGAGTCAAAGTTATCCCGATCGGCCGATCCGTCTGGTCGTGCCGTTTCCGCCTGGCGGCAACGTGGACTCGTTCGCGCGGGTGCTGGCGCGCCAGGTCGAGATCCAGCTCGGACAGCCGATCGTGATCGACAACCGCGGCGGCGCGAACGGCATCGTCGGCGCGGATATCGTGGCCAAAGCCGCGCCCAATGGCTATACGCTGCTCGGTACGTCGATTGCTTTCGTCGTCAACGCCAGCATGTACAGGAAGCTGCCGTACGACAGCGCGCAGGACTTCGTGCCGATTACCAACTTCGCGTGGGGTCTCGGCTACCTGCTCACGGTAAATCCGGCGGTGCCGGCGCAAACGGTCAGGGAGCTGATCGCGCTCGCAAAATCCAGCAGTGAGCCGTTGCGCTACAGCACGCCCGGCATCGGCAACGGCCAGCATCTCGCGGCCGAACTTTTCAGGACCCAGGCGGGAATCCAGTTGCTGCACGTGCCGTACAAAGGCGGCGGCCCCGCCCTCAATGCGGTGCTGGGCGGCGAGGTGCAGATTACGTTTCCGGCGACCGCCGTTGGCGCACCGCACGTGAGGGCGGGCAAGCTGCGCGCGCTCGGCTTTACCGGCGCTACGCGGGTCGCGTCGTTGCCGGACGTACCCACCATCGCCGAGGCCGGTGTGCCCGGCTATCGCTTCGATTCGGGCTGGCACGGGTGGTTTGCGCCGGCGAAAACGCCTGCCGCGGTGGTGACGCGGCTCTACGCGGCAATCCGCGAGGCGTTGCAGGAGCCCAGGCTGCGCGATTATTTCGCCGCGGGTGGCTACGAGCCGCGCGGCGATCCGCCGGCGGAGTTCCGCCGGATATTCAATTCCGATATCGTTCGCTACGCCGAAATTGTGCGCGCGGCGAAGATCGAGCTGCAGTGATAATGGTTAGGCGGGTCAGCGAACCCGGACGTGGCTAGAGGTAGCCGGAAAGGTCCTGCGGCGCGTGCGCAATACGTCCGGGCAGCGTCGCGCCCATCGCCTGATCGCGCGGGCACGTTCGCGTCGCCAGCAGGTCGCGGCGGATCGGCCATTCGCGATTGCGCAGATCGAGGCGCGGAAAGTATCCGGCGACGTCCTCGCGTGCGCGCGCCAGAGCGCCCGGCGTGCCAACGTCGTTCCAGTACATGCGATCCTCGTAAGGTTCAACGCCCGGCAACTCGTTGCGGGCGAAATCGTACGCGAGCACGTGCAGGCCGCCGGCGGGAAGCGCCGGCATGATGTGTGCGCCGAAATCCGTGTCGCCGCGCCGTGTCGCGCTGTCGAGCAGCCCTGCCAGCGCTTCCGGCTTGAACAGGTAGTTGCCCATCGACGCGTAGGCGCGTTGCGGATCCCCCGGAATCGGCTGCGGGTGCCGGGGTTTTTCCTGGAACTGCCTGATGCGTCCGCTGGCGTCGGTCGCCATGACGCCGAACGAGGGCGCGGCGCCTATCGGCACGGGAATAGCGGCCACGGTCACGTCGGCGTCGCGCGACAGGTGATAATCGGCCATCTGCCGGACGTCCATGCGATAAACGTGATCGGCGGCAAACACGGCGACGATGTCCGGGGTCCGGCCATCGAGCACACGCAGGCAGCAATGCACCGCATGCGCGGTTCCTTTAAAGCAAACATCGGGTCCGCAGTGAGCGGGAAGCATCACGTCGATCTCGCACCCTGCTGCGCTGCACGCCGTCGCCCACACTGCATCGACGTGCCTGATCAGCGAGGCGGGCTTGTATTGCGCCAGCACGTAAATCGAGGAAACCTGTGAATTGACGAGGTTGCCGAGGACGAAATCGACGATGCGGTGGTCCTGGGCAAAATGGACGGCTGGCTTGGCGTCATGGTCGGTCAGGGGGCGCAGTCTGGCGCCTTCGCCGCCGGCGAGGACGAATGCGACGATGTCGGGGTGGCTCATGGTTACCCTCCCTGTAGTTTTCAGGCGCTGTTGCCCGGACCTGCGGCATCGCGCCGTCCGCGCTCAAGTGCGCAATTTTTCGGCTACCCGCGCATTGTCTACCTCCGTACCCGCCCGCAATAACGCGGAATAGCGGGGCATCCACCCCCTAATTCAGCGTTTGCCATGCCTGCCGCAACCGTTCTGCGCCCTCAGCCGGCAAGCCGGAGTTGATGCCAGCGTCAAGGCCGCGTAGCCTATGCGCTGGATTCGCCGTCCCGGAATCCGTAACCGCGCCAGGGGCGCTGCCCGAAACATCGCTATGATGACACCCTAAGAGGAGGCTGACCGGTGAATCCGAGTATGCTCAAAGCAGTGCCGTTGTTTTCGTCGTTGTCCGACGAGGAGTTGCGGTTGCTGCGACCCTGTCTGCAACAGCGCCGTTACGCGCGAGGGTCGTTCATACTGCGCGTCGGCGAAGAGATCGATGCGCTTTACGTCATCATCTCCGGTCGCGTAAAGGTCCTGATTCCCGCCGAGCAGGGGCACGAGGTGATCCTCACGACGCTGGGGCCGAACGAATACTTCGGCGAGATGGGCCTGCTCGACGACAAGCGGCGTTCGGCCAGCGTTGAGACGCTGCTCGCCTGCGAGATGCTGCGTTTCCCGAAGGCCGCCTTCGTGGCCTGCCTCAAGGACAACTTCGAACTCGCCATGATCATGATCCGCAACCTGGTCGAGCGGTTGCGCAAGGCCGATCGCAGCATCGAAAGCCTGGCGCTGTACGATGTTTATGGCCGCGTCGTGCGCCTGTTGCGCGACCAGGCCGTGAGGGTCGAAGACCAGTGGGTCGTGAAGCAGGCGCCGGCGAAGCAGGAAATCGCGCGCACGATCGGCGCGTCGCGCGAAATGGTAAGCCGCGTGATGAAGGATCTGCAGAAGCGCGGCCAGATCAGGGTCGAAAAACGCAAAGTGACTCTGATCGACAATATTTCAGTGACCCGGCGCAAGCGCGCAGGCAAGCTGCCGCCAAAGGTCCGTCACGAGCGGCGCATGGTTTTCGAGAATCCGGTTTGAGGCTGCAATAGCGCGCAACGTCCGCTCGTCAAGCCGCAGCAGTACCGTATCCGCAACCGGACCTTAAGAGCCCGGCGTTCATCGGCGGCGAAGCGCTTTTTCCGGGATTATTGATCCAGATACGCGAAGAGTCGTGGATCCAGTTCCTGCCGGTATTTTGCAATCAACGGCTGCAGCGCGTCGACGAATGCGCAATGTTCGGCTGGGGTAAGCCGCAACACTTCGTTGTCGCGCGGATTGAGTTTGTCCAGCACCGCAGCATCCTCAGCCGCCGCCAGGCGCCGTTGCAGCGCCGTTGCCTCCAGCGCGGCGGCTTCGACGGCGGCCCGTACGTCCGGCGGCCAACCCTGAAACTGCGCTTCGTTGCACGCGAACGCGCTCGCGCCGAAGAAATGCCCGCTGAGCGTGATGTAACGGTGGTAGTTGTGCACGCCGAAGTTATAGATGTTCGTGAGCGGATTGTCCTGGGCCTGGAATTTTCCGGTGGCAATTTCCGCGACGAATTCCCTGACGTCCGCAGGCAGCGGCGCGAACCCGAGCGTGCGGAACACCTCGGCATGCAGTTCGCTCATTTGCGTACGGATGCGGATGCCCCTGCAATCCGCCGGTGAGCGGATCGGCCGCACGCTGTTGGAAAAATGCCTGAAGCCGTTGTCCCAGAAACCCAGTATGCGAACCGGCATCGTGTCGCGCACGCGGCGCCTGAAGTAATCGCCCAATCCGCCGTCGAGCGCGCTATTGATGGAACGGCGGTCTTTGACGACGAACGGCAGTTCGAGCAGCCTGAATTCGGGCACCGCGTGCGTAAAGCGCACGGTCGATATATAGCAGCACGACAATTCGCCGCGTTCGACCATCGGCAGCAGGTCGCCTGAGCCACGGCCAAGCGCGAGAACATCGCCTGTCAGTTCGAAGTTGATGCGCTCGCCGAGCGTCGCCTTGAGTATCTCGCCGAAACGGGCGGCGGCGCGGTTATGGACCGAGACAGGCTTCTGATAGCCGCCGAATTTAATAACAATGGGAGTCATGGAAGCTATCGTCGATGATGGATGAACCGGGATTCAAGACGGGCGGCATCCGTTGTGGCGAACGCGGCCCGCCGCCAGCGGTCGCCGGCAATTGCGCAGTGCGGCCTATTTCTCCATCGCACCGTAGATCAGCGCAGCCATCTGCTCGCGATAGTATTTGCGGATTTCACCCGGGCCGACCGTCATGGTGACCACCACGAGTTGCTCTTTGGGGTCCACCCAGAAGATCGTCCCGTTGGCGCCGTTCCACGTATAGTCACCCACCGACCCATTGGTTGCGGCGATGCCCGGCTCTGTTCTGACGGCGACACCCAGGCCGAAGCCATATCCGGCACGGCCCGCTTCGGTCCCGGCGACGTTGTTCCTGATGTCTTTGCCGAGGTGGTCGGAAGTCATCAACCGCACCGTCTTCGGACTCAACACCCGTTTCCCGTCGATCACACCGCCGTTGAGCAGCATCTGCCCGAAACGGATGTAATCGGCCGCGGTGCCGAGCGCACATCCACCGCCGCACTCGAGCCTGGGCTGCTCGCGTATCAGCCGGACGTCCTGTGGCTTGCCTGTGAGCGGGTCGTTCGCCAACGGGCGCGCGAGGCGGCTTTGCTTCGCTGCCGGCACCGCGAACGAAGTATCGGGCATGCCGACTTTGGACCAGACACGCTCTTCCAGCGCGGCGCCGAGGCTCTTGCCGGTCAATTTCTCGACGACCAGGCCAAGCACGTCGATGGAAAGGCTGTAATCCCAAGTCGTTCCGGGCTGGTAGAGCAGCGGAAGCTTCGCCAGCGCATCCATGAATTCAGGGCCCGTCATCGAGTACGCAGCCGCGGTCGAGGACGCCGGCCACATCTTGTGGACAGGCGTATTGCCGCGTCCGCCGTAAGTAATGCCCGACGTATGACGCATCAGGTCCTGGATGAAGATCGGATTTTTGGCGGGTTCGGTGCGAACCTGGCCATTGCCGTCCACCACCCCGACCTGCATCGACGTGAACTGCGGGTAGTAAGTGGAGAGCGGCGACTTCAGCGGCAGCCGGCCTTCCTCATACAGCGTCAGCGCGCCGACCACGACCATCGGCTTGGTCATGGAGGCGAGGCTGAAGATGGCGTCGGTCTTCATCGGCGTATTGGCGCTCTTGTCCTGATACCCGATCGCCTTGTAATAGACGAGTTTGCCTTCGCGCGCGACGGCGACGACTGCGCCGGGAATTCGATTGCGCTCGATCTCGTCGGCGAAAAAACTGTCGATCCGCTGCAGCGCGGCAGACGAGAACCCGGCCTTGGCAGGGTCCCCGCGTGGCAGCGGATCCGCGGCCATCACCGGCGGCTGCGCGAGCAGCATCAGTATCGCCACCAACTTCCCGCCTTGACGCGCGGCCGGCACCATCGACTTCGTTTTCATGACGCTTCTCCCAGGTTTGGTTTTGAACCGGACCATTCCGGTGACTTGATTTTCCACATAGCGGCCGGCTGGTTTCACCCGATCACCGGACAGGGATTTCTGTCGGCATGCCGTTCAGATCGAGGCGGCGAGGCGCTCGGCGATGCAGTCGCTCCCGCCAACCTGATAGTCGCGACATATGGCCGGCCTGCGCTCGTATATCCCGCACAGCATGGTGTCCCGGTGCAGGGCGGCGCACCAGCCGTCGTCCAGACGCGCCATGACGTGCCCGCCCCACCGGTCTACTTCCGTCAATTCGGGCGGAACGTCATCCTCGCCCATGATCATTACCTCCAGCCGGCAACAGCAGGCTTTGCATGAGCTGCATGTTATCGCCGCGACGTCGCCGGTCCCGGTTGCGTTTCGTTCCGGGTTCATATCGCTCACAATAGAAAACGTTTTCGGTGCGTTCCGCATTCTGCTTATCGGCACGCGCGAATAATGCGGCTCACCGCGCGCGTCGTGCCCCCCCACGTGGGCATATAGGCGGCTTTGACGCCGACGCCTCCGGCGACGACTATCATCACGTCATCCGCATTGTATGCAACGCGCAACGGACCGCTCGCATCGGCGTCCCCGGCGGAAGTTCTGAGGTCCACCAGGTGCGCGCGCACGGCGGGCGAGAGGCGCTCGAGCGGCATGATCGCGCGCTCGTAAATTGCCGCCTTCGCCTGCGCCTTGGTGCACCCGCCGCGCTGAAATGCGTCGGCGATTTCGGGCGGCATGATGATCAGCGGCTCGCCGCCCCCGAGCAGGCCGTGGCCGCCACCGCCGGCGCTGCCGGCGATCAGCATTGATTGCGCGAACGTCTGCGCAAGGTCCGCGGGTTGGTTGCTGGCCGAATCGACCACTTCGACAGATCCTGCTACGCCGACGACCGTGACGACGCTCGCGTCCGCCGCGAAGCCGCGCTCGACGTGCAGAGGCGGCCATGGACTCGCGGCAGCGTTCTCGGCGAAGCAGCATGTGTATTTGGCGGGTTGGCCGAGTGTTGCCATATCGAGTTCGCCGGGTTTGGCGCCCCCGATGTTGCGCAGCGCGAGGCTCAACGCGCGGCCTATCGTGGCGTTCGCGCGGTTACCGGGCCCCAGCGCATTGCCCTCGGCGTTCAGGCCGAGGGCAATGACGATGGGACCGTTGACTATGACGATGGGCGTCGCTGAGCCGGTGGTGGTCGCGATGCCGATCAGATTGAATTCGTCGGCAGCGAGCGCCGCGACCGCGGCGCCGACGACCGGCAGATACTCCGGCAGGCAGCCGGCCATCACCGCGTTGATCGCGATGTCCCGCCAGGTAGCTTCTTCGAATGCAGGCGGCAGTGTCGTCACGACTTCGCCGGCATCGAACCCGCACTTATCGAGCATGCGCGCCACGCGTTCGCGCGTCGGCGGCGTGACCGGCAGGCCGTCCGTTACGCCGGCCGCGAATAATTCCTCCTGCGCCTTATCCCACGCTGCGTCGTTGTTCCCGTGCCACACATCCATGATCGTTTCCATCGCAATTGTCGGGCTTTACGTAAATGCCTGACGCCGCCCGGTCCCTCACCCCCATACCCCTCTCCCGGAGGGCGAGGGGAGCGTCAAGCGGAAATCGTTTGGCAACCATTTCCGGAATGCTCGGTGAATAGCCGCTATGATAACGCGATGAGCGGACAACGGCGCGCAGAGAGCGCTTAACATAATGAAACACGTGTGCGTTGCAGCCAGAATTGGTGATGGCAAGGCGCCCGGCGCAGGCAATAGTTATTCTATTGCCAAGACGAGCAACGCGGCCAGCGCCGATTCTGGCTGCAACCCTTCGGGCTGGCACGAGTTTTGGCCCATAACATTGTCGCAAGCCACTAGCTTAGATGACTAAGCGTCGTGCCTTGTTTCGCGTTCTGAGCCAAAATCGTGACAGCGCATCGCGCGTTTCACTATGTTAAGCGCTCTAGTCATCGGCGGTTCCCTCGGCGGGTTGTTTGCCGCCAACATGCTGCACGCGATGGGCTGGCATGTCGACGTGTTCGAGCGCGTCGCCGACGATCTCGCCACGCGCGGCGCCGGCATCGGCACGCACGATGAGCTTTTCGCGGTCATGCGTCGGCTCGGCATCACGGTCGACGCGTCCATCGGCGTCGAAGTCCGTGAGCGCGTTTGCCTCGATCACGCAGGCAACACACTGCTTGCGGTCCCGCTCGCGCAGATGATGACCGCATGGGCGCGCGTTTACCGGCCGTTGAAGGACCTGCTGCCGGACCGGCAATATCACTTCGGCATGAATCTCGAACGCATCGAGCAGGACGCGCGCGGCGTCACGGCGGTCTTCGGCGATGGCACGGCCGCGCACGGCGATTTGCTGGTCGCAGCCGACGGCATACGCTCCACCGTTCGCGCGCAGGTATTGCCTGCGGCGCAGCCGCGCTATGCCGGGTACATCGCGTGGCGCGGCGTCGTCGATGAGTGCGAGATTTCACCGCAGACGCACGCGGCGATTTTCGGGCGTTACGCGTTCGGTTTGCCCGCAGGCGAGATGATGCTGGTTTACCCGGTGCCGGGGCGCGACAACGACGTGCGGCCGGGGCATCGCAGTTCGAACTTCGTGTGGTATCGGCCGGCGGATTTCAACGTCAAACTGCCGTCGCTCGCGACCGATGCGGCCGGCCATTGTCACGGGGTGTCGATTCCGCCGCCATTGATCAGGCCGGCGGTGGTGGCGGAAATGCGCGCGCAGGCAAGAGCGCTGCTGGCGCCGCAGATCGTCGAAATCGTCGAGCGCGCGCCGCAGCCGTTTTTCCAGGCGATCTTCGATCTCGAGTCCCCGCAACTGGCGATCGGGCGCGTGGCGCTGCTGGGGGACGCCGCATGTGTCGCGCGTCCGCACGTCGGCATGGGCGTCACGAAAGCGGCGCTCGATGCGCAATGCCTGGCGCAGGCCATTGCGGCCATGCCCGGCGATCTCGCCGCGGCGCTCGCCCGCTATGATCGCGACCGCCGCCTCTTCGGCGCGCGCGTGGTGGCGCGCGCGCGCCGGCTCGGGGCGTACATCGAAGCGCAATTGAAGCCTGCCGCTTTGCGGACTCCCGAGGAATGCGATCAACGGCCCGAAATGGTATTGCGCGAAATCGGCGCGAAGCTCGCCAACATCAGCGAGCTTGCGGCGCCGGCAGACGCGTAATTTCCCGCTCGGAAAATGTGGCTGGTATCAGGACGCATTAATGACGAAACAAAGTGTCGATGCAGCTCTCGATCCGCATCCCGGCAAGCACCGTAGGATGGGTTGAGGGACGAAACCCATCATCTGCCGCGCAATTTTATTGATGGGTATTGCTGCGCTCCACCCATCCTGCTTTGGAGCCGTGGTATTGCAAAATGAATGTGCCGTGATACTAGTCGGCTTTGGCGCCCGAACGTTTCACGATGTCCGCCCACTTCGCGGTTTCCTGCGTGATCAGGTCGCTGAACTCCGCAGGTGTGCTGCCGAGGCAGGTGTTGCCGAAGCCCGCAAATTTTTCCAGTAGTGTCGGCGCGGCGCAGGCTTTGTTGATTTCGGCATTGAGTCTGGTAACGATGGCCGGCGGCACGCCGGCGGGCACGATCACGCCGGTCCAAACGGTAATTTCGTAGCCCGGCACGCCTGCTTCGGCGATGGTCGGCAATTCGGGGAACGGCGCCGCGCGCGCCGCGCCGGTCACCGCCAGTCCGCGCAGCCGGCCCGCCTTGACCAGCGTGGTGATCGACGTCAGGTTGTCGAATATCAGGTGCACTTGCCCCGCGATCAACTCGGTGTGCGCAACGGTAATCGCTTTGTACGGCACGTGCACCATTCTGATGCCGGTCATCTGCCTGAACAGTTCGGCGCCGAGATGTATGGTCGTGCCGTTGCCGGGCGACGCGTAGATCAGCTTGTCCGGGTTTTGCTTGCCGTATTCGATCAGTTCGCGCACCGATTTGACCGGCAGCGACAGCGTGACCGCGAGCAGGTTTTGCGAATGGGTGAGGCGCGCCACCGGCTGCAGGTTGCGCCCCGCCACGTACGGCCAGTTGGACAGCAGGCTGCGATTGATCGCGAGCAGCGGCGTGTTGCCGTAGCCGATCGTATAGCCATCGGGATAGGCGCGCACCAGCAGTTCCATGCCGATGCCGCCGCTGGCGCCGGCACGGTTGTCGACGACGACCTGCTGCCCGAGCTGTTTGGTCAGTTCCGCCGCCAGAATCCGCGCAAGAGCATCCGCGCCGCCGCCTGCCGCCGACGGCACGATGTAGCGGATCGGGCGCTCCGGATAGGCGGCCGGTGCGGAAGTTGCAACGAAAGCCACGCAGGCAACCATGCACATGACACCGCGGTTCGTTGACCGGAGTGGCGGCGAATCGAATAGTTTCATGCGCGCAGGTTGCATGCGAGAATTGAAGTGGCGACGCCGCCAGTCTAGGCTTGCGCAGGAGCGGATTCAAGGCGGATTTCGGCGCGCCGCGGATCTGCGCCCGCGGGAACCGGCGACCGGGCGCGAGCCGATTACCTGCAGCAGGTTTTGAAGCGCGAATGGACGGCATGCGGATCGTTGTATTGGGCGGCTATGGAAACTTCGGCGCGCGCATCTGCCGCGCGCTCGGTGAGCGCGGCGGCGCCGAGGTGATTGCCGCCGGACGCGATCCCGAGCACGGCCATCGTGCCGCGCAGCTTGATGCACGCACGGGGCATGCGCGCATCGATCTCGCCGCGCCCGATTTCGCCGCGAGGTTGCACGACCTCGCGCCCGCCATGGTCATCCATTGCGCCGGGCCGTTTCAGGGCCAGGGTTATCAAGTCGCGCATGCCGCGATCGCGGCGGGCGCGCATTATATCGATCTCGCCGACGGGCGCGATTTCGTCGCCAATTTCGCCGAACGCGTGCACCCGGGGGCGCGCGCGGCCGGCGTGCTCGCCGTTTCCGGCGCGAGTACCCTGCCGGCGTTGTCCACGGCGGTGATCGACAGCGTAGCGAAGCGCTTGAAGCAGGCCGATGAAATCCGCATCGTGATCGCGCCAGCGCAGCGCGCGCCGCGCGGTGCGGCGACGCTGGCGGGCGCAGTCAGTTACGCGGGCAGGCCGTTCAAATGGCTGAGCGGCGGCGCATGGACCGATGCCTACGGCTGGCAGGAATTGCGCCGCGTCGCGATTGCGGGATTGCGCCCGCGGTGGGCGGCGGCGTGCGACGTGCCGGATCTGGCATTGTTGCCGGCGCGATATCCGGGAGTCGAAACCGTTGAATTCCGGGCGGCACTCGAACCGGGCGTTCAGCACCTGGCCCTGTGGCTTGCGGCGTGGCTGCGCCGCAGGGACGTGACACTGCCGCTTGAGCGCTGGGCGCCGGCGCTGGACCGGATGACGGGCGGGCTCAAGCGGTTCGGCACCGAACGCGGCGGCATGCTGGTCAGTGTGACGGGCACGCGCGATGACGGCAGCCGCGCCCTCATCGAGTGGCATCTGACCGCGCAAGCGAATCATGGCCCTGAAATTCCGTGCATGGCGGCGATCCTGCTGGCGGGAAAACTCGTGCGCGGTGAAGTTGCGACACGCGGCGCTTTTCCGTGCATGGGGTTTTTGACGCTCGCCGACTTCGAATCGGAATTCCGGCGCTGGCAGATTACAACCGTCGTCAGGGATCGCGCGGCATGAGCGGCGCATCCCGGCATTCGCGGGCGTCATCGCAATTTTTTATTTGATGGCGGCGAAACCCTTATCATTGTCGGCATTCTGAACAGGGCAGAAAGAGTTATGACCGTATTTCCGGGCAAAGGCTATGACGAGATCAAGGTCGGCGACACGTTCGGCGCGTCAGTGACCATCACCGACGCGCATCTGGTGCTCGCCGCCGGCCTTATCGGCGACACGCATCCGCTGCACATCGACCAGCAGTTCGCCGAGCAGACGCGCTTCGGCGGGCGCGTGTTGCATGGCGTTTTCACGGGTGCGCTGGTGGGCGGGCCGGTCGGCACGTTCTTCGCGGGCACCGGGATTGCGTATCTCGAACACAACTGCCGCTTCACGAACCCGGTGCGGCCGGGCGACACGATTACGACCACGTGGACGATAGCCGCCATGACCGACAAGCCCAAACACGGCGGCGGTCTGGTCGCGCTCAAAGGCGTGTGCCGCAATCAGAAAGATGATGTCGTCGTCGAAGCTGACGCGAAAATGCTCGTGCGCAACGTTTAGCAAAGTGACGAGTGGCGTCGCGCGCGCTGCCGATGCGCGAAGGGATACACGTATTGACAGGCTTGCGCCTGCTACCCATTCAGCGCGGGAACGACAATCTTCGAATCCTCTCTGTTTCCCCACTCACCCCAGGATGACACGTAGTTCCGCACACGCGGATATCCCAGGGACTTGAGCGCGAGGAAGGTGTTCGCAGACCGGTAGCCGCCGTGGCAAACCGGAATGATGGTCTTGTCGGGCGTTACGCCGTTTGACTCGTAGAGTTGCCGGATCTCGCCGGCGGGCCGCAACGCGCCTTTCGCGTCGAGGTGATCGCGCCAGAAAATGTGCACGGCGCCCGGAATCGTCCCAACCCGCCGCGCTCGCTTTTCGACGCCCCGATACTCGGACTCCCGCCTGACATCGACGATGACCGTGTTCTCGTTATCGATGGCTTGATGGACATCGAACCGCGTCGCCAGGAGATCGTGATTCGGCGTGCCTTTGAAAGGCGGAGGCGTGGGTGGCGCTTTTGCCGGGTCGGCGGGCGGGGGCGCCTCGGTCACACGAGCGAGTTGGCGGCCGGATTCGATCCACGCGCGGGTTCCGCCGTCGAGAATTCGCGCGTCCGGGTGGCCCAGTACGGCGAGCAGCCAGACTGCGCGCGCGGCGCGCTCGCCGGATTCGTGGTCGTATATCACCACCGGCTTGTCGTGAGTCACGCCCCGCGCGCCGAACAGCGTCGGAAAAATGGCGAGAAACGCCTTCAGCGGCGCTTCCGCGGAATCGTTGAGGCTGACGCCGTAGAGGTCGAGATGCCGGCTGCCCGCGATCCGGCCCAGCGCGAAATCCTCGGCCGGCCTCAAGTCGATGACCGTTACCGTTCCCAGCCGCTCGTTGAGTTCCTGCGCGGTGATCAGATAACGCTTATCGGGAAAATCATGGACCGTCATCGGAAACCCTCGCTTAATTCAGTTACTGCTGATGCGGATGGGTCAGGCATTCTATTGCGCTGCGCCCATCGGCGCGACCGTCAGGCCGCGCACGCCATTCTTCTCTATCACCCGGGCGACCAGCCCCGAGGCCTTGATGTCCTCGATGAATTCGCCCAGATATTTTGCGCCGGCTGCGCGGTCTTTGTGCGTGCCGGCCGCCTGCCCGACCACGCTCAACCGGCCAGCGAGAACGCGCGAGCCCGGCAACTGCTCGGCGTTGACGACGAGCACCGGCTTCAACCCGGCGAGCGCATCGAGCTTGTCCGTCACGAACATTTTGGCGGCCGCGGCAGTGGTTGGCGCGCGTACAATCTGCGCGCGCTTCACGATGCGGCTTAACGCGAGGTCGGGGCCGCCTTTCGCGCCGACGGCAATCCGCACGCCATCGCGGTCGACGTCCTCGACGCTGCGAAAAGGCGAGCCGGCCGGCACGAGGTAGGTCGTTTCGATCTCCAGGTACGGGGCGGTGAAGGCGATGACGTTCGCGCGTTGCGGCTCGGCCGCGAGGAAGGCAACGTCCCACGCGCCGGACTTCACCGCGTCGGCGAGGTGGCCGGCGGTGGGGAACGGAACGATTTCGACCGGCACGTTAAGCCGTCGGCCCAGTTCGTGCGCGAGGTCGAGCGCGATGCCGCCGGCTTCCCCGGTCACCGGATCCTTGCGCGTGAGCAGAACGTTCTGAAAGTTGATCCCCACCCGCAGCTTGCCGG
>JAYWDM010000679.1:0-2960 GCA_043779885.1 Betaproteobacteria bacterium
CGATGTAAGAGTCTCCGAGCGCGAGGTGCACGTGCACTTCCATCGCCGCGCCCACTTGCCGATCATCATCGCTTCGGGAATTCTGGACTCGCCCGTAAAGGTGCCTTGGTGGCACAATCACACATTGCGCATGAGCGCGTAAAATCAGCCAAAATAGCTCAGCTGTTAGGCGAATTCGGTCGCGTGGAAATCCAGGCTAGGCAAACAATCCGCTTGTCCCTCAAATGGGGACGGAACTTCTTCGAGAGCTTGTTCCTATGTGCCCTCTCCATGACAAAGATGATGTCCGCCCACTGAAGCAGCTCTGGCGATACGGGGACATTAGCATCGTTGTTCAATCCGGCGGAGGCAACCTCGAAACCCGGGCGCCCCGAGAAAACCTGCTCGGCCGTAGGACTCCGAAGACGGTTCTGGCTGCAGATGAAAAGCGCGCGCTTCATAGATTGGTATGGCAGCTAACGTCCGCGATGACGCGCGCCCGCAAGCGCGAGCAGCGCTTGCTTCGCGTCGCTGTCGATCGTGCGGTTAGAGCGAGGCTTCCTTGAACGCACGAAGCACCGCATTCATTCGAGTTTGGTAGCCAGGCCCTTGGGTTCTAAACCATTCTAAAACGTCCGCGTCAACCCGTAGGGCGATTGACGCCTTGGGCGGGATGGGCTTGAGCCCTTGACGCGCGATGCCTCGAACAATGTACTTGACCTTGGCCTCAGGATGCTCCGGAGTCAACTTGATGTTTCGGTCGGTCTGGCCACGAACCCGGCGCCAATCAGTTTTGGAGATTTTCGAAGAGGATGATTTCTTCATTTCGGGTGGCCTTTCGAAAGGAAATGATGTGGATGCGTGCGGTGGTCTCCGTATGCACAATAGAAACCGATATACCACCGAGGAAGCCGAGTGTCACGAATCGTTGTTCTCGATACGCAAAGCGGTCGTCCTCGAACGTGAAAGTTGGCCCTTCAAACACCCTCGGTGCATCAATGAAGTCAAAACCGTGATCTTTGAGGTTTCGCCGGCGCTTCGGTTCGTCCCACGTAAAACGCATCGGTCAACTGTATATACACTACGCCAATGCGTCAAGCGGCACCGTTTCCTCGCTCTAACTTAAAGTAGGTTGCCGAAAAAACGCTTTGCGTTCCAGCATGTCTATGACCTTTGGCCTATGTCCGAACTGAAATCAAAACGTTAAGGGCGGTAGTTCCATAAAAAATCATGTTATCGGAATATCGCCATGCATACCCATGATACTCCACCAGCAGCAGCCACCAACGGCCGCCGTTTGCTCGACCAGGTGCGCGATGCAATACGCCGCAAGCATTACAGCTATCGCACTGAAGAAGCTTATGTTTTCTGGGTCAAGCGATTCGTCTTTTTCAGCGGAAAGCGGCACCCGCGCGAATTGGACAACGATCACGTCACGGCCTTTCTAAACCACTTGGCGCGCGAGCGCGATGTGGCCGCGGCGACGCAAAACCAAGCGCTTTCCGCATTGTTGTTCCTGTATAAAGAGGTGCTCGCGCAACCGATGGGATGGCTTGACGAAGTCGACAAGGCAAAGCGCCCCGCGCGGGTGCCGACCGTCCTGACGTGCGCGGAGGTGCGCCGGTTGCTCGCGCACCTGGATGGCACCAAATGGCTGATGGCCAGCCTGATTTACGGCGCCGGGTTGCGCCTGCGGGAATGCCTGAAGTTGCGAGTAAAGGATATCGACTTCGACTACTCGCAGGTTATCGTGCGCGATGGCAAGGGCGGCAAAGACCGGGTAACCATACTGCCGGAAGGACTCGCGGAGCCGTTGCGGCAACATCTTGCTCGCGTTAAAGCGCTCCACGAAAAAGATCTTGCCGAAGGCTACGGCGACGTCGAATTGCCTGACGCAATATTGCACAAGTATCCCAAAGCGGCGTATGAGCCGGGTTGGAAATTCGTGTTTCCGTCTTATAAGCGCTCGATAGATCCTCGCACCGGAGTCATTCGCCGCCACCATGTCTACGACGATGTGCCCGGCAGAGCGGTAAAGCAGGCGGCGCGGGCGGCGGGAATCGTGAAGCACGTGAGTTGTCACACGCTGCGTCATTCATTTGCGACGCACCTCCTGGAGCATGGCTACGATATTCGCACAGTCCAGGAGCTGGTTGGACATTCAAGCGTCGAAACGACGATGATTTACACCCACGTCATGAACAAAGGCGGACGCGGGGTGAAAAGTCCTCTGGATACAATGGAGCAGCGTGGCTCGGAATACCGCACGGCATAGCGCGTTCATCCGTCGCCCTTCACGCGCTTCGCCTTACGCATGCTGCCGGCCATGAGTTTGTATTCGAGGAGCCGGCATTCGAGCGCGCCGTTGAAGAGCGGCGTGCGTTTCGAAGCCGCGAGACGAATGAGTTTCGGTACCTGGGCGTCGCCGGTAAAAATGTAGGCGCGCCAGCCGCTGAAGCGCCGTTTGAGCGCGTCACCGAGCTTGGGATAGAACTCGGCAAGCTCGTCGGTTTCGCCGAGCCGCACGCCATACGGTGGATTGGTCACGATGACGCCGCTGCCAGCGGGCGCCGGCATTTCGAGCACGTTGGCCTGCTTTAACTGGATGACGTTGTCGAGGCCCGCCGCCGCGACGTTGGCGCGCGCGGTCTTCAGTTCGTCGCCATACAGATCGCTGCCGAAAATCGGCAGCGCCTCGCGCGGACGCTCGCGCGTCCCGGCGTCGGCACGCAGCTTGTCCCACGCCGCGCGGTCGAAATTCCGCAGCTTCTCGAAGCCAAAGCTGCGCCGCGCGCCGGGCGCCATGTCGAGCGCGATCAGCGCCGCTTCGATCGGGAGCGTGCCGCTGCCGCACAGCGGGTCGAGGAACGCTTCGCCCGGCGCCCAGCCCGACAGCCGCACGATGCCTGCCGCAAGGTTTTCGCGCAGCGGCGCTTCGCCGGCGGCGGTGCGATAGCCGCGCTTGAAGAGCGGCTCGCCCG
>JAYWDM010000680.1:0-2958 GCA_043779885.1 Betaproteobacteria bacterium
TGGGGCATAGGTATCTACACATCTCCACTCCACAGCCCCTTCCCCCCTTGCGGGGGAAGGGGTTTCATGCAGATGTGTAGATACCTATGCCCCAGGGGAGAGGGACCGAGGGTGAGGGCGCAATGTCACCAATCCGTCAATTCTGAATCGTTGCATTACGATGAAAAAAACCATCATCTACTTTCATTCGCTGTCCTCGCCGTGGGCCTATCTGGGCGGGCCGCAGTTGCATGCGCTGATCAAAAAGCATGATCTCGACGTGGTTCTGCGCCCCACCACCATAGTGACCGATAACGGCGGCATTCCGCTGCGCAGCCGCCCCGATCCGCGCCAGCAATATCACGAAGTGGAGCTCGATCGCTGGAGGAAGCGCTTGAACATGCCGCTCGTGTTGCGCCCTAAACACTACCCGACCCATCCGGAGTATTCGGCGCGCATGGTCATCGCCGCCGGCCAGCTGGGATGGGACGCGCTGGCGTTGAGTCACGCCTTGCTGCATGCGCTGTGGAGCGAAGAGCGCGACGTGGTCGATCCCCGGGTGCGTGTGGCGGTCGCCGACTCCCTCGGCATGGACGGCGCCCGGCTGCTGGCGATGCAGGACACGCCGGCGATCATGGCGGCGTGGCGGGCGAGCCACGAGGAAGCGATCGAGCGCGGCGTATTCGGCACGCCGACCTATATATACAAAGACGTCCTCTACTGGGGCCAGGACCGGCTGGCGTTTCTTGACGAGGCGCTGGCGGCGTAGCGCGCGCATCGAGCGTCGCGCCTATGCGCTGCATCGCTCGACTCCCACCCTCACCCCCAACCACTCTCCCGGAGGGCGAGGGGAGCGTCGAGCGAAACCGCAGCTGTCGTCCGGTTTCGCAAGTTTGGTTTTGCCAGCGTCGCGGGTGTTTACGCGAACGCGGATAAGGGCTAGCATCATAAAAAAGGCGGCGGTGGCTCCGGCTACGAAGCCACATTCATAAATTCACGGAGGGGTTATGAAAAACGATGGGTTCGGCCGGCGCGCTTTTCTGAAAAGCGCGGTGGCGGGCGGCGCGGCCGCCGCAACCGTTAATCTTCCGCAGTCTGCGCAGGCCCAGCCAGCCGTTCCCGCATCAGCTGCGGTCAGCGCGGGCTATGCGTTTCTTAATCCCGAAGAGGCCGCGTTCGTCGAGGCGCTGGTCGATCATATGGTACCGGCGGACGAGTTAACGCCGAAGGGTACGGATCTCGGGCTGAATGTATTCATCGATCGCGCGCTCGCGGGCGCGTGGGGCAAGGGCGACCGGCTTTATATGCAGGGTCCGTGGAAGCAGGGCACGCCGAGCCAGGGTTATCAGATTCCGCTGACACCCTCGCAGTTGTATCGCGCCGGCATCGCGGCCGCCAACGCGCATTGCGTCAAAGCCTACACGAAGACTTTCGATCAGATCGCCGAAAACCAGCGCGAGGAATTTCTGCTGGCGCTGCAGGCGGGCAAGGTGACGTTCGAGAACGGGCCGCCGGCGCGGGTTTTCTTTACCACCGTCTATCAGAGCGTCATGGAAGGCATGTTCGCCGATCCCATGTACGGCGGCAACCGGAACAAGGCGGGCTGGAAGCTGATCGGTTTCCCCGGCGTCATTGCGGTGAATTATCAGAACGTCGAGAAGTATCGCGACAAGCTCTTCCCGACCAATCCCGTCAGTATCGCGGACATGAGCTAAGGGGCGCCCGACATGGCGAAAAAACTCAAGGAAGTCGATGTCGTCCTCGTCGGTCTCGGCTGGACGGGCGGCATACTCGCGAAGGAATTGACCGAGGCCGGTCTGAAAGTCGTCGCGCTCGAGCGCGGCGGCATCCGCACCACCGAAAACGATTACCAGGTGCCGAACGTTCGCGATGAACTGCGCTACGTGGTGCGCCACGACCTTATGCAGAACACCGCGAAGGACACCCTCACGATCCGCAACAGCGTCGCGCAGGAGGCATTGCCGATGCGGCGGCTCGGTTCATTTTTGCCCGGCGAGGTGGTCGGCGGCTCGGGCGTGCACTGGAGCGGACACACGTGGCGCTGGACCGATCATGAATTCAAAATCCGCAGCCTCTACGAGGAACGCTACGGCAAGAATTATATTCCGGCCGACATGACGATCCAGGATTGGGGCATCACTTACGCCGAGCTCGAACCGTATTACGACAGGTTCGAATACACGGCGGCGGTTTCCGGCAAGGCGGGCAACATCCGCGGCCAGATCCAGGCGGGCGGCAATCCATTCGAGGCGCCGCGCGCGCGCGAGTATGCGCTGCCGCCGCTCACGCCCATCCTGGCGAGCCAGATGTTCAGCGAGGCCGCGCAGAACAACGGGTATCACCCGTTCCCGCGGCCGAGCGCGAATGCGTCACGCGCGTACACGAATCCGGACGGGTCCAAGTACGGCGCCTGCCAGTATTGCGGCTATTGCCAGCGTTTCGGCTGCGAGGCCAATGCGAAAGGCAGCCCGCACATGACGGTCATCCCGATTGCCATGCGCAACCCGAATTTCGAACTGCGCGAGAATTCGTGGGTGACGAAGGTGCAGAAGGACTCCAGCGGCAAACGCGTCACCGGCGTGACCTATACCAATGCGCTGAACGGCGAGGAATTCGAGCAGCCCGCTTCCATCGTGGCGTTGACCGCCTACGCGATCAACAACGTGCACCTGATGCTGCTGTCGGGCATCGGCCAGCCATACGACCCGGTGAGCCAGCAGGGCGTGATCGGCAAGAACTACTGCTATCAGACGGGTGCAACGGCGCGGCTCTTCTTCGAAGGCAGGCACTTCAATCCGTTCATGAGCGCGGGCGGCTCGAACGCGACCATCGATGACTTCAATTCGACGAACTGGGATTTCGACCGCGCCAAATTCGGCTACGTCGGCGGCTACAACGTCGGCGGCGGTTTCAATACCGCGCTGCCGATCGGTTACCGCCCGGTGCCGCGCGGCACGC
>JAYWDM010000681.1:0-2951 GCA_043779885.1 Betaproteobacteria bacterium
GCCTTGAGCCGGTTCAGGACGTCGTCCGGCGGGCGGATGACGGCGCCCTCCTCCGGCCGGCGCACCGGCGGCACGCGGACTTCGTCGCCCACCTTGAGCCGGCGGTCCGGCTTGACCCGGCCGCTGTTCACGCGCACCTCGCCGGAGCGGATGATCCGGTAGATGGCCGAGCGGGGCACCCCGGACAGGATCTTCAGCAGGAAGTTGTCCAGCCGCTGGCCGTCCTCGTTGGCCGTGATGGCCCGCTTCTGGACTTTCTGTATCGGCTGGCCCGCATGCGCTGCGGGAGGCCGTTCTTTTGGAGGAATCTGTGGCAAGATGAGCCGTCTCTGTGGCAGGAAACCCTTGCCCGGAGAAACGCTTACGGCGCTCTTTTGAAGCGGCCGCAGCGGTTCGTAAAGGCGATGTGCGCAATTCTAACGTATCGCACTCGCCCCTTACGGAAAGAATTTCCTCGTTGGCCGGCGACAGCGGCGACGGGCAACGTAACCAGAGCTCCCGCAAGGCGGTGAGTGTGGCGCACCGGACCCACCTAAGGAATGTCCGCGAGCGCCGTGAGTCTGAACTGACACGAATCGGCAAAAGCGGCGCACCGGTGGAGCAATGGCTCCCGGCGTTCCGCCACAACTGAAAGCTGCAACGAAGACTCCGCTCGACGCCTGCGGTCGCTCCCCCATAGGGAACCGCAGTCCATGACAAGAATCCTCATCAACGCCACCCAGCGCGAAGAACTTCGCGTGGCCATCGTCGACGGCCAGAAACTCTCTGACCTCGACATCGAACTGGCCTCGCGCGAACAGCGCAAGGGCAACATCTACAAGGGACGCATCACGCGCGTCGAGCCCTCGCTCGAAGCCTGCTTCGTCGATTACGGCGCCGAGCGCCACGGCTTCCTGCCGCTGAAGGAAGTCAGCAAGGAATACTTCCGCGACGGCGCCAACCGCGACAACATCCGCTCGGCCCTCAAGGAAGGCCAGGAAGTCATCGTCCAGGTCGAGAAGGAAGAGCGCGGCACCAAGGGCGCCGCCCTGACCACGTTCATCAGCCTGGCCGGCCGCTACCTGGTGCTGATGCCCAACAATCCCCGCGCCGGCGGCGTATCGCGCCGCGTCGAAGGTGAAGAGCGCGAGGAGGCACCCCGAAGTGAACCAGAAATTGTGGAGTTACTGGGTGTGTCCAAACCACAGGTGAAGGAGTGGCTGAAGAAATTGCTTGAGAACGGCACCATCGAAAAACTCGCGAGGCCGGCCCGCTACCGCGCCGCTCGGGCTTCCGACAGGCTGCTCTAATTGTGGATATCGAGCCAGGCATGCAATATCTGCAAAGTCCGCGCCCAGCTTGCCGTTTCAGCCATTTTCTCCCGGAAAGCCGCGCCAGTGCTAGGTTCGTGACTAGTTACGCGGTGAATAACAAGACCGCTATAGTCCTTTGCCATTTGCGCCCAACCGACCTCTAACTTGGCGCATCGAATCAATTGGGCGATGGCACCGTTCCATTGCCTCGGTACTTATGCATAACTACCGAAATAATGGAACGCAGAGTCAGGCACAAAAGCAGACATGTGGCAAATGGTTGACATATCGGCATAAATGTCTACTATTCGACACATGCCCCCACCCACCGACAACCAGAAAGTCCTGAAGCTCGCACGCCGCGTGCGCGGCGTGACGGCGCGCGAAATGTCGGCGGCGGGCATTCACCGTCAAGTGGTGAGCCGCCTCGTCGCGGGCGGGCAGATCGAGCGTGTGGTGCGCGGCGTGTATCGACTACCGGCACAACCCATTACCGAACATCATGGCCTGGCGATGGCGGCGGCTTCGGTTCCACAAGGTACGGTCTGCCTGCTGAGCGCCTTGCAGTTCCACGGCATCGGTACGCAGCTCCCGTTCGAAATCTGGATTGCCGTTGATCGTCGTTCGCGGCGGCCCGCGCTCAAATATCCGCCGCTGCGGGTGTTCCGCTATTCCGGCGCGGCGCTCACAGAAGGGGTCGAGCGCTATCGCCTTGAGGGGCACGAGGTGCGCGTCTACGGCGTGGCCAAGACGCTGGCGGATTGCTTCAAGTACCGTAACAAGATCGGCCTCGATGTGGCGCTGGAAGCCCTGCGCGAGGCGTGGCGCGCGCGCCAGTTCACGATGAACGAACTGGATCGCTATGCCCGCATCTGCCGCGTGCAGCGGGTGATGCGGCCTTATTTGGAAGCGCTGGCGTGACCACGACATTCAGCGATTACCTCATTTTTGTCGACGAGAGCGGCTCTCCAAGTATGGGCGGCGGTATTGATCCGCAGTACCCACTATTCGTGTTGGCGTTTTTGCTCGTGAAGAAAATCGACTACGCGCAAGTGGTGTGTCCAGCGGTGAGTGCGTTCAAGTTCAAACACTTTGGCCATGATCAAGTGATTCTGCACGAGCGGGAAATCCGCAAGGACATGGGCGCATTCAAGTTCCTGAAAACGCCGCAGATCAAGCAAGCCTTTCTGGATGAGTTGACGGACTTGATCGCGGCAATGCCTGTGCAGTTGTGTTGCGTGGTGATTGACAAGGCGAAGCATCAGGCCAAATACAAGACGCCGGCTCATCCTTATCATCTGGGATTGCAGTTTGGCTTGGAGCGCGTATTGGGCTTTCTCGAAAAGAACGGCGAAAGACACAGTGCGCACGTCATTGTGGAATGTCGCGGCAAGAGTGAGGATGACGAACTGGAGCTTGAGTTCCGCCGTATATGTGACGGCGCATCATTTACCACTTCCAAGGTAAAGCTTGAGGTGGTATTTGCCGACAAGAAATCGAACGCTGTGGGCTTACAACTCGCTGATTTGATGGCGCGCCCGATCGGAATGTCGGTGCTGAAACCCGATCAACCTAATCGCGCCGTTGACGTCCTCCGCCCAAAATTGATGACGGTGAATGGCAAAACAGCAGGATGGGGATTGAAATGTTTCCCGTAAT
>JAYWDM010000682.1:0-2948 GCA_043779885.1 Betaproteobacteria bacterium
GAGCGCAATCACGAGGCATTCGTGCACGAACACGAGATCGTCGCCTCGCACGCGCTGAAAAAGTTCGCGCGCGATTGCGTGCTGTCCGGCGCTGCGCAGTGACAACCGCGCCGGCGTCCACCGGGCCCGCCGCCGGCCGGCTCGCCGAAAACGTGATGCACTTCGCGCGCGTGCTGCGCGGCGCCGGGCTCGCGGTCGGGCCTGACCGCGTGATCGACGCGCTAAACGCGCTCGCCATCGCCGGGCTTGCGCGCCGCGACGATTTCTACTGGACGCTCGCGTGCGTATTCATCGACCGCCACGAGCAGCAGGCGCTGTTTGACCAGGCGTTCCATATCTTCTGGCGCGACCCCGATCTCCTGGCGCGGGTCATGCAATTATTGCTGCCCCGGATCGAGGGCCGCGGCACGCGTGAGCAACCCCGGCTCGCGCCGCGCCTGTCGGCGTCACTCGCGGGCCCGCTGCGCCCGCCAGGCGCGACGCCGGTCGAGCAGGAACGCGAACTCGATGCGACGCTCACGTGGTCGGACCACGAACTGCTGCAACGCCAGGATTTCGAGCAGATGACGCTCGCGGAACTCGCGCAGGCGAAGGCCGTGCTCGCGCAGTTCAGGTTATGGCTGCCGCGGCAGCCGACGCGGCGCTGCAAGGTCGATGCGCGAGGCAGACGCATCGACATGCGCGCGAGCGTGCGCGCGGCACTGCGCGGCGGTGCGCTGATGACGCTCAAGCGCCGGTCGCGCACCGAGCGCGACACCCCGCTCGTGGTGCTTGCCGACATCTCGGGATCGATGCGTCGCTACACCCGCATGTTGCTGCATTTCGTGCACGCCATCGGCGCCGCCAACCGGCACGTCCACACGTTCGCCTTCGGCACGCGGCTCACGAACATCACGCGCCAGCTCCGGAATCGCGACGTCGACGCCGCGCTGGACGCCGCGAGCCAGGCGGTGCCCGACTGGGCGGGTGGCACGCGCATCGGCGCCTGCCTCGCCGCATTCAACCGCGACTGGTCGCGCCGCGTGCTCGCGCAGGGCGCGCGCGTGCTGCTTGTCAGCGACGGGCTCGACCGCGATAATGCGGCGGGACTGGCGCACGCGACGGAGCGGCTGCAAAAATCATGCCGCGAGCTGATCTGGCTCAATCCGCTGTTGCGTTACAGCGGTTTCGAGGCGCGGGCGGCGGGCATCAAAGCCATGCTGCCGCACGTCGACGCGTTCATGCCGGTGCATAATCTGGCGAGCCTGGCCGATCTCGCGCAGGCGCTGCGCGGGACGGCGCAAACCCGGCGGCGCGCAGCCGCCTGGCTGAACATCTCGAAACCGGGCGACAGCGCGGTTTTGCTCGACGCTCCCCTCGCCCTCCGGGAGAGAGGTGGGGGGTGAGGGTCGGGCGATCTAACGAAGTTTTGTAAAACTCGATATCGAACCTGACTGGAAAACCATGGACATCACCGGCGAGCAACTGATACCGAAACCCCAGCAACAGACGTGGGATGCGATCTGCGATCCCGCGGTGCTGCAGGTCTGCATACCCGGCTGCGAAACCATGGAGCGCATTTCCGACTCCGAATTTCATCTCACGATGAGCGCCAAAGTCGGTCCCGTCAGCGCCAAATTCAAGAGCAAGATCACGTTGACGGACGTCGATGCGCCCAACGCTTACACGCTGATCTTCGAAGGCCAGGGCGGGGTTGCCGGATTTGCCAAAGGCCAGGCGCGCGTCACCCTCACGCCCGCCGGCGAACATACGACGCTCGGCTACACGGCGAAGGCGACCATCGGCGGCAAGCTCGCGCAGGTCGGCTCGCGGCTGGTCGACGGGGTGGCAAAAAAACTCGCGGAGCAGTTTTTTACCGCGTTCAACAAGTACGTGACGGAGAGCGCCGCCTGACGCGCCGCGCCGCAGCGGCACCGGCGTTGCGGTCGAATTTGAAGCGGCGTAAGCTGGCGTGCGCAATGCCGCTGGCGCATTGGTCGTAACCACAACAACAAAAAAGCATCTGCCCGAGCGGCGCCGTGCACGGCGGCATTTAGTCCATCCAGGGAGGCCATACCATGAGAATCAGTCTAGTCGTCAACGGCAAAAGCGAGGCGGTCGACGCTGAACCCGCCATGCCGCTGCTCTATGCGCTGCGCGATGATCTGGGTCTTAACAATCCCAAGTTCGGCTGCGGCCGCGCGCAATGCGGGGCGTGCACCGTGCACGTGGACGGCGTGCCGACGCGTTCGTGCGTAACGCCGCTGAGCATGGTCGCGGGCAAAAAGATCACCACGCTCAGCGGTCTGGGCACCGCGGAAAAACCGCATCCCCTGCAAACCGCGTACATCGCCGAGCAGGTGCCGCAATGCGGCTATTGCCTCTCCGGCTGGGTGATGACCGCCGCCGCCTTCCTGCACGACAACCCCAGGCCCACCGACGCCCAGATCCGCACGGCGCTCGCGGGAATCAAATGCCGCTGTGGCACCCACATGGCGATCCTGCGCGCAGTGAAGCGCGCCGCCGCGATGACCGCTTAGGAGGATGTCATGGATCAACTCACTATTTCCCGCCGCGATTTCCTCAAAGCGTCCGGCGCGCTCGTCGTCACCGTTGCGGTGCCCGGCGCGATCGCCACCGCACTCAGTCAGAATTCAGGCACTGCCGCCGCCGGCAAACCACCGTTGACACCCGACCAGCTCGATTCGTGGCTTGCGGTGCTGCCCGACGGCAGCGTCACCGCATACTTCGGCAAGACCGAAATGGGCCAGGGCGTGGACGTGGCGATCGCGCAGATCGTCGCCGAAGAACTCGATGTCGCCTATGAACGCGTCAGCGTCGTGATGGGCGACACCGCGCTCACCTGCAATCAGGGCGGCGCCTCGGGCAGCACCGGCATCCAGCGCGGCGGGATGACCCTCAGAAACGCCGCCGCCGAAGCGCGCCGCATACTCGTCGAGCGCGCGGCC
>JAYWDM010000683.1:0-8481 GCA_043779885.1 Betaproteobacteria bacterium
CGTCGCCGGCACGAGTTCCCAGCCGCGCACGAAGTTCTGCCGCAGGTGTTTTTTCTGTTCAGTGTCGAGCCTGTCGCCAAAATGCTTGGACACGTAATCGTGCGCCGCGAGCAGAAAGCCGCCGGTGCCGCACGCGGGATCGCACACCGTGTCACCCGGCTGCGGCTGCATCACGTCGACAATCGCCTTGATGAGTTCGCGCGGCGTGAAGTACTGGCCCGCGCCTTTTGGCGATTCGGCGGCGCTCTTCGAGAGCAGCCCTTCATAGATATCGCCCTTAACATCGGCCTCCATCGACGTCCACTGCTCGGGCTCGATCAGGTCGATGATCAGGCGCTTCAGCGTCGCCGGGTTCTGAATGTCCGGCCGCGCCTTCTTGAAAATTTCGCCCAGCATGCCGGGCTGCCTGCCGAGTTCTTCGAGGATGTGCCGGTAATGCACCTCCAGTTGATCTCCATCCTGCGCGAGCAGGCTCGCCCAGCCGAGTTTCGGCGGCACTATCGGCTTGCGGTTGTACGGCGCGCGTGTCTGCTCGTCAGCCATCTTCAGGAACAGCAGAAAAGTAATCTGCTCCGTGTACGCCATGTACGACAGCCCGTCGTCGCGCAGCACATGCGCGAAGTTCCAGGCCTTGTTGACGATTTGCTGCGAGGCGTTGCTCATAGTAGCTATTACCTTTGTATACTCATGATAGACACACGCTGCGACCGATGATCATGATGGTCGCGACGATCTCGCAAATTCGAGCAATGGCTTATAGTTTCTGTTGTCGGCGGCTCTGAGCGCGGCAATATACCTTTCGCGCACAGCGCTGTCGTTGTTCAATTCTCCGCTACCCCATGCAAAGCGCGCGGCGCCGTTGAGCGTAAGCAGCAAGTCGGTGATCATCCGCGCGTGCCGTCCATTGCCGTTGGCAAACGGATGTATGCTGACGAGCCGGTGATGAAACATGGCCGCGATTTCGTCGAGCGGCATGCTCCCGTGCGCAAGCTGGGTCTTGACGTCATCACACAGGTCGCGTGTCCGCACGGATATCTGCGGGGGCGCAACGCCAATGTTCTTTTCGCTCGCGCGGAAAGTCCCGGCCCACTTCCACGTCTCATCGAACATGCGCTTGTGGAGTTGCTTGACAAAGCGCAGTGTCAGCACGTTCGTTTTTGCTCTTCCATGCAGCCACGCCTCGGCTTTCAGAACGTTCTGCGCTTCCCATTCGTCCAACTCGCCGCGCCGGCTGATGTGCGTCGGAATCAGGCCGTCGAGTTCGTCGGGGTCGAGCGGCGTCGCGCCCGGTGGTCCATCGAATTTCAGCGCCATAATTTGCGCGAACTGCCGCGCAACAATTCTTCGGCGAGCTCTTTGCGCTGCCTGCGTGTTTCCTTGTCGCTGATGCCCTGAGCTTCGAGTTTCATGCTGTGCGCAACCGGCGTCGTCAGTGCTTCAGCCAGCGCCACCGCGCGCGCGCGCCGCATCTCGGCAAGCGGTTTTCCGGGAACAACCGCGTAGGTCACGCGACAATCGAGCGCTCCCGCCACGCGGGTGAGGCTTTCGAGCGTGATTTTCCCGGCCGCCTCGTTGCGCTCGAATTTGGCAATCGCCTGCTGCGCAACGCCCAGCCGGCTCGCGAGTTGCGCCGTCGTCATGCCGAGGGTTTCGCGAATCGCGCGCAGCCATCCGCCCTTGGGCGCAGCGTCCGTCGCGATTCGCCGCCAGTTTGCCAGCCGGGCATCCATTTGTTTAACCCTCAGATTCGAAACGGATTTAGCCATTATCAGCAACCCATGGGTTGTTGGTTCGCATAAATTATACAACCTATAGGTTGTTTTTTAAAACAATTTTTACAACTCATAGATTGTCGTTTAAGCATGACGTCAACCGACTCCGAGTATCCACCCTTCCCGTTCCGCCACCCGCCGCTCATCGATCGTCAGCGGCGGATTGAAGTAACGTTCAAGGCTGCCGCGCGCAGCGCATTCGGCGAGCCAGCGCGCAACGGCGTAGGCATCCTGCGCGTCAGGCGTGCGGTCTTTCTTTTCGTAGCGATTGCGGAAGATCGACGGATACACCTCGGCGATTACAGTCTTCCCCGCGGGCGGCGACCAGCCGTCGAACGGCCAGAAATGAACGGCCTCGCCACACGACTCCCGGATGCGCCTCAGCCACGGAATTCCCGCATGCGTGGACTTCGCGACCGTGCCCTTCACGTCGAACTGGAACACACTTTTCGCCGACGAGGTCCAGCGCTCGCACAGGCGAAACTCGCTTGATCGGCCGGTGCGTTCGCCCGGTGGCCTAGGCTGGCGGTCCCACACCGTGCCTTCACGCACAAACTCCACGTAAACATTATCCTCATCGGTCGGCCAGTAACGGCGGAAGTCGGCGAGAAATGCGTCCCACGATTTCAGGCCGTAGCGTTTGAAGTACGAATCCGGCATCGAAAAACCGTGGTCGATGCCGACCAGCGCGGATTCGCCGTCCTTGACGAGCTTGATGATCCACCACGCAATTTCACTGCGCGTCCAGTAGCGCGGAATGGAATGCAGCGCCCTGCCGCCCTCGGCGTGCGCACGCGCAATCGCCGGGGTCGGCACCAATGCCGGCTCGCTGCCAGGCCCGGCCGCGAAAACCTGCAACTCCATGAGCCGCGCGTTTGCCACTTCCGCCCCGGAGTAGTCAATGCCGACGAAAAGCTCAAAACTATTCACACTGCCGGCGTGAACATTTTCACGTGCCCGCCTTTCCCAACACGAACCGCGCCTTCTCGTTTCGCAGCATCTCATAGGGCGTCACGCATTTAATGCCGAGACCGATACAAACATTCGGAATCTTGACCTTGCGCACGCCTTCGGACGCGATTTCGTGCGTTACGACAGTCAAGCCGTGCGCGTGTGCATGCGCAACGAGGTAGTAATCGGCAACCTGCAGAAATGTATTGACTGCCGCAGGGTCGTACCCCTGTCCCGTTACCCACTCGCTAACCGTTGGAAGGGATGGGAGTACTTTACTGTCGGGTGGCAGGAACAATCCTGCGCCTCGATCCGCAGCCCAGACCGACAACTCATCGTCGCCGGCGACTAATTCATCGCCGACCTTCTCGATGCTGAAAACGCTCTTGCCAGAGTTCTCCTGCATCAACCAATCCCAAAATGCCGGGCAGAAGTCGAAACCGTATTGCAGGTTCTTCGCCTGAATGAAAACGTTTGCGTCCAGCAGATATGCCATCAGACGCGAAACCTCAGCGACCTGCCGAGTTCATGAAACGTTTCCACTTTCGAAATGCCCAGTAACTGCAGCGCATCTCGATAAAGAGTGTGCCCTTCAAGCGTGTCAGCGACCAGCGCACGGGCAAAACGTTTGCCCGCCCGCGCGGCCTGCGTCAGATAGAAATCGCCGCCGCTGCCCTTGCGCCCGCGTAACCGCGCGAGTTCGGCTTCGTATGCATGCCGGAATGCCTCACGCGAAAGCCTTTTGGACTCGAACATCCTCAGCAGAATCACCAGCGTGCTGACCTTGAACTGCCGTGCGAGACGGGCCACTTCGTCCATCAACACGCCACCGGATTGAATCTGCGCCTGCAGAACCTCAAGCGGCACCAGCAATTCGGCCGCAACCTGATTGCACCATTGCTCGACGCGATTGCTCGGCTCGACTCGCGCGTCGATATCGGACACCGCAGATTCGCCCGCCCAGATATGTGCGAGCTCGTGGGCGAGCGTAAACATCTGCGCTGCCTTACTATCGGCCCCATTGATGAACACCAGCGGGGCGAGCGGATCAGCCATTGCAAAACCGCGGAACTCTTCCGGATCCAGCCGACGCCGGTTATTGTTGCGGACGACGCCACTGCACATCACCAGAATTCCGGCCCCGTCGGCCCGCTCGATAAACTGCCGCAGCGCATCAGCCCACGTCGGCAATCGCCGGCGTGCGTCCAGATCAAAATTCAACTTCTGGCCAATCGCCTGCGCAGTCCTGACTACGCTCGCCCCGACACTCACCGATCCGACGAACTCTCTCGGCCGTGCGCCGTCCGAGCGCAGGTAGTCGCGATACCACGCCTGCCGTTGCTGGCAGATATGAATAGTGTCGAGCAGATTGGGGCTTGGGTGTCCAATCCCCCGGTTGCCAACGGTTCGCAAATCAGGAATCGGCAACCGCTCCACTGGCGGCTCCTGCAGAAACAGATAACCCACCGGCGTATACGTTGACCGCGCCAGCTTTTCGAGTTGCTTGAGAGTAAGGGTCCCGCTTTCCTCCCAGTCCTCAACGCGGTCCGGCTGCACGTGCATGCGCTTCGCCAAGGCGTCGAGCGTCAGCTCGGCCCGCTCACGCGCCCAACGCAACATTTCCCGTTTAACGGTCGCTCTCATGGGCGGAGTATAAACAATCGCTGGCCGGCCTGAAAACCGGCAATAACAAAGTCATCGCACATGGCAATAACATAGTTATTCAACGCACGCGGCTCTGTTACACATCAAACCAGCCGGCCTTCGAACGCGCGCTTCAGAATGGCCTGGCGCAGGCGCGCGGCGCGTTCGAGCGAGCGTTTGATTTCGGTTTCGGCCTGCGCGATGTTGGAGAGCTTGGCTTCGACTTGGGCGACGATTTCGGTTTGTTCAATCAAAGGGCCAAGTGGCACCGCAATTTTCGAAAACTTGTATGCGCTCAAATGATTTATGCCGACCCCGGTAGCTGTTCGAGCAAAAACACCGTTTATGTAAAATGCCTGCAATATCTTCAGCACGAATTCACTCAAGCCTTCCGCCGGCCTTAAACGAATAACTGTGTTCTGAAAGCAGCACTCTTGAAGCTCATTACGCCACATAGCGGGCTTACCGACTTGCTTTGGACTCCCTGATGCTTCCGATAAGATCAGGTCACCCAGCTTCAGACAGAATGTTTCCTTCTCCCGTGGTGAAAACTCCATTTCCAAAACGTCCGATAAATCTAGACCCGCTTCCGTTATATTCGCCGACCGCAAGTATTTTGTCGGAAAATCTTTCGATACGTTTTTTGGAGATCTCTGTCGACCAAGCTGCACCTCCCCCAATTGCTCCATATTCGCCCAACACCATCCTCCCGGCAACTCAGGCAAGCCGCTGGTATCCGGCGCGGCGGGTTCGGAGTATTTCTCCTGCCAGCCTTTGGGCGGGGCTTCGCCAGCGTCGGCGTATTTCTTGAGTTGCGCGGCTTCCCATTTTTTGCAGCGCACGGCGAGGCTGCGTGCGAGCAGTTGGGCGGCGGGTTCGGTGGGGAAGCCTTTGGCTTTGCGTTCCGCGCGCCATTGTGCGGTCAGCCTGCCCTCGACCGCCGCCTTGAGCACTGCCGCGCGGTAGCGCTTGAGGTTGGCCTGCGCGCGCTTGAGCGCGGCAACTCCGGCATCGAGATCGGAGAAGAGTTCTTCAATTTTTTCGACCACAAGAGTTTGCAGATCAACCGATGGGAGTTTGATCGGCAGTCGCCGCATCGCAGCTTGCGTTAGTTTGAGGCGAGTAGTTCCATTTGCATAGCCGCGGTAATTTACCCCGTTCAGCGCGTGTAAGAGAAATTTATTGACGCAAACACCATCCTTTCCCCTGCGCACATGTGCGTGGTTATTTACCCAGCACTTTCCCGAGACCAAATAAGCCTTGTCTTTTATTGGGTCAAGAAAAGGCGCGCCATCCTCACCCAACAAAACATATTCACCGTCCTGGCGAAAGTTATCGATCCAACCAACCTGGCCAGTAGCACCGTAATATGGATAAGGCCCGTGGCGGCTTGCCCGTTCGCTAGCATTTATGGGCTCACGCAAATTATCGTGAATGTCCGCCACCTTCTCCAACGGCAGCTCTCGCCAACTTGCAGGGATCACGCAGCCAGCCTTTCATTCAACTCATCCAGCATCTTCGGCAGTTTGTCGCCGAACAACTGATACACCTTCCCAAGCCCGCCCATCTGGTTGAACGGCACGTCGTCGAAATCGGCCTGCTCGATGGCGAGGCTTTGCGCGATATGGTTCTTGATCGCGTCGAGCCACGCCGTTTGCTCGGCCGTAAAATTCACGCCCGCAGATTGCTGCTCCACAAGCCACACATTGTAGTTCTGTTCAACTTCGTCGCGCACCGGCAGGAGTGGTTCCTGCGGATGGATAGCATGGCGCACGAGCGCGATGAGATCGACGAGGCTGGCGCCGCCCGCGCCTTTTACTTTGTCAGGCTCCAGCGCCGAAACATAGCCCCACAGGCGCTGAATGCCGGCGTTTTTCTTGTCGTCGGGATTGATGTCGAACGGCGCGCGGTTCAGCTTCGCCGCGAGTTCCTTCACCTGCCGGTAACGCAGACCGGCGCGGTACGGTTTGCTGTAGAGGAGCTTGATCGCTTCGATTTCGTCCTTGTGGTCGGCGACGAATTGCTTGAAGTCGGCGAGCACGGACTGCGCTTTGGCGCGCGCCGCCGCGTCGAATTCCGATGTAAGCAAAGTGTCTTTGGTGATTTCGTCGATCACCTGCTCGATAGCCGCCTTGATCGCGAGTATCGCCTCGCGCAGTTTCGGGTCGTGCAGCGGCTTCAGCGCCGCCGCCATGCTTTCCTGCTCGGCCGCATCGAGTTGCTTGTCGTCCGGTTCGGCGCCCGCGGCGAGCCCGAACTTCACCGCCGCTTTTCCTGCATTCACGTCGGGATCGATGCTGGTCAGCAAATCCGTCACCAGTTTTTCCAGCGGCTGACCGGCGATCTTTTCCACCCCATCGTGCTGCTGGTAGGTCATCTCGCGCCCGAGGCGAGACAGCCGCGCGGCGAGCGCCGACGCGAGATCGGCATGCACCATGCCCTGCGCGGCCATCTGCAAAAGTTTCTCCAACGGCACTGACGGCTGGCGGTCGAGCGGCTTGGAAGTCGTCTTGTCGTTCTCGCAGACGCCGACCACGTCGACGATTACGAAGCGCGACTTGTGCTGCGCGTCCGGCGTCACGCTTTGCAGGGTGTCGGCGTCAATGATGCGCACGCCGCGGCCTTTCATCTGCTCGAAATACGATGCGGAATTGATGTTGCGCATGAAGAGCAGGCACTCGATCGCCTTCACGTCGGTGCCGGTCGCGATCATGTCCACCGTCACCGCGATGCGCGGGTAGTACGAATTGCGGAATTCATTCAGCAGGTCCTCGGGCTTCTTGCCGGTCGTTTTCGAAGTGATCTTCTGGCAGAAATCGTTGCCCTTGCCGAACTCTTCGCGCATGATCTTGACGATGTCCTCGGCGTGCAGGTCGGTCTTGGCGAACACCAGCGTTTTCGGCACCTCTTTGCGGCCGGGGAAAATTTCGGTGAACATGCGGTCGCGAAAAGTGCGCACCACCAGTCGGATCTGGTCTTCGGCCACCACGTCGCGGTCGAGCTCGTTGGCGGTATAGGTCAGGTCGTCCGCCAGCTCGGCGAGACGCTTCTTCAGCGTGCGGCGGTCGCGGCGCGGCACGTAGAGGCCCGGCGCACCGTTCAGCGTCGCACCGCCGGCGGTGATCTGCGTGCGGATGCGGTAGACGTCGTAGCCGACGTTCACGCCGTCGGCAACCGCCTTCTCGTGCGAATAGTCCTGCACCACGTTGCCTCTGAAGAAGCCGATGGTCTGCGGCGTCGGCGTCGCAGTGAGCCCGATCAGGAAGGCATCGAAATATTCGAGCACCTGCCGCCACACGTTGTAGATCGAGCGGTGGCATTCGTCGATGACGATAAAGTCGAATGTTTCGAGCGGGATTTTCGGGTTGTAGACGACCGGCAGCGGCTCCTTGATCAGCGGGCTGGCCGATTCGAACAGCGAGCCTTCCTCGTTTTCCTCCTGATACTCTTCCTCGCCCTTCAGCATCGAATACAGGCGCTGGATGGTGGTGATGCAGACCTTGCTCGCCGGGTCTATCGTGTTCCGCCGCAAATGCTGCACGTTGAATTCGTCGGTGAACTTGTAGCCGTTGTACGGGCTCACGAACTGCTGGAATTCATTGAGCGTCTGGCGCCCGAGGTTGTTGCGGTCGACCAGAAACAGGATGCGTTTCGCTTTCGCGAACTTGATCAGCCGGTAACAGAACGAGCACGCGGTATAGGTCTTGCCGCTGCCGGTCGCCATCTGGATCAGCGCACGCGGATGGTTGCCGGCGAGCGAGCGTTCGAGGTTCCGCACCGATTCGATCTGCACGCGCCACAGCCGGTCGGTGTTGAGTTCCGGCAACACGCGCAGATTCGCGCGCACCTGTGTTGCAAGGCCCGCGAGACGGATCAACTCGTCGGGGCGATGAAACGTGAACACCTCGCGGCTGCGGAAATCCGGCTCCAGGCTGTTCGTGAACTGCGTGACAGCGCCGGTGGATTCGTATGCAAAAGGCAGCGGCTTGTGGTAAATCGGGATGCCGTCGGGCAGACCCAGCGTGTACTTGCTCGACTGGACTTCGACGCCGGTCAGCGTGTGGCCCTCGGGCTTGGCCTCGATAACTCCGATCGCCTTGCCGCCGGCATACAG
>JAYWDM010000684.1:0-2945 GCA_043779885.1 Betaproteobacteria bacterium
GCGACCGTGACACCCGGAATTGCGGTAGTGGCATCCGCAGGAACCGCCAGCCCCAGTTTGATCAGCGTTTTTGGTCCGGCGACACCATCCGCAAGCAGGCCTTCGCTTTTTTGAAATGCAATTAACGCAGCCTCCGTTCCGCCGCCGAAGGTTCCGTCGATGTTCCCGGGACTGAAGCCGCGCGCCTGCAATTGTTCCTGCAATTGTTTGACGTCGGGGCCGGTTGATCCTCTTTTCAGCGTTGCCATGGTTTGTTTCCTCGTTCGCTCTATCATGCATTTACCGTGATGACTTGATGCCGGCGCCGGACGCCACGGCGGAGATGGCGTCCTGCGCGGACCTGCCTTTTCCTTTAACCGGCGGGCGCCAAAACGATTGGCGGCCAGGATCGCATATTGAATGATTGCCGGCGTTGTACAATTCAAACAGGAAAAACCGATATTGGTGATGGCGATGAACCGCAAGCAGCCGCTGAAGATTCTTACCGGGGTATCCAAAAAGACACCCGTGGCCGCGGGTTCGCCGGGGCCGCGCGTTCGCGCGCCAAAACCGGCCGCAGCGATTCGCCTGCGCCCGGCCGGCAGGAAAATCGGCGAGAGTCCGGGCAATCTGCAAGCGCGCGCCGCAGCGTTCAAGCGGCGGCGCGGGTCGGTCTGAACGCCAACCGACAACCCGCTGCATGACCCTGCGGCAGCGAACATCGCACTGTGAATCCGGCGGGACCATGATGCGCAATATCTCGTGCCGGGATCAGCCGACCTTCAGCTTCCAGATGCTCCGGCCATAGGTCGCCGCATACAAGGTCTTGCTTGCTGAGTGGTAGACCAGGTCGACGATCATCGAGTGCGGCAACTTGAAGGTGCTGTTGAGCCACGTGGCGCCGCCATCGCGGGTCAGGTAAACGCCGGCGTCACTGCAAACGTATAGTTCGTTGGGTGCATCCGGCCGGATCAGCAGCGCGTGATGCGGCGCGTCCGGCAGCCGGCCGCCGTCGATGTCCGTCCACGTGGCGCCGCTGTCGGTCGAGCGGAAGACGTGCGAGCTGCCAAAGTTGGCGGTCGTGACGCAGATATCGCGCGCGTTGGCCGGATGGGTTTCGATACGCGTGATCATGGCCCCGGGCAGGGTGCTGTTCGCGAGATTGGCGCTCCAGGCCGCGCCACCGTCGAGACTGCGAAAGAAGCCGCCGTTCTCGGTGCCCACCAGAATATGCTGCGAATTCGCGGGCGCCACCTCGATCGCCGAAAGCGGGCTGCCGTCGAGGATCGGGGTCAGCGCATTCCACGAAAGGCCGTCGTTGCGGGTCCGGTACAGGCGTTGGTTGCCGGTGTAGACAGTATTGGTATCGTTCGGGTCGATGGTGATGTACACCATCCACACGCCGCCCATGTCCGCGTCCTTGAACGGCGGCGACACGTCGCGCGTGGTGCCGTTGCGAAAGCGCGACATGCCGCCGTACTGGTACGAGGCGTAAATGTGCCCCGCATCCTGCGGGTCCACCACCATCCAGCCGCCATCACCACCCAGCAATTCGAAGGCATCGTTCGCATGGCCCGTCTTCGTCACCAGCGTGCCGTTGTCCTGCGCGCCGCCGCCGAACACCCGCGCGTCGGACTGTGCGATATCGATGTCGTAGTACATCGTCACCGCCAGGCCGTTGCTGCGATTGACCCACGTCGTGCCGCCGTCTTCGCTTACGTCCACGCCGCCGTCGTTGGCGCTGTAGACCCGTCCCGGCGCGCCGGCAGGCATCACCAGCGTGTGGTGGTCCGCATGCGCGTAGCCCGGCTTGCCGCGGTCCGCATCCCAGTGCGATGCGGTTTTCCACAGGGCGCCGGCGTTGGTAGTGACATGCAGATCGACGCCGCCGCAGATCACGTGATCGGGATTCTTCGGATGCACGGCAATCGCGCAGCCGTAGGACATTTGTCCTTCGTTCCTGAAATGCTGGCCCGCGATGTTGCTCCAGGTATTGCCGCTGTTGGCCGACCGGAACACGCCGAGCACGTGGTCCGCCGTGGCGCTGGCCAGATCCGCGGCGATCGCATAAATAATTTTGGTGTTGGACGGCGCCAGCGCCAGCGTCGTGCGGCCGATACGATCCGGCGCCGGCAGCCCCGTCTTGAGCTGGGCCCAGTGCGCGCCGCCGTCGGTCGTGCGATAAATGCCGTTCTGGGCGCCCGGGCCCGTGAAGGTCGCGAAAACCGTACCTTGCGTCGCGGGGTCGAACACGATCGAGTGGCACCAGTAGTTGTTCGCGGCGACGAATGTTTCGCGTTGCCACGTCTGGCCGCCATTGGTGGTCGTGTAGAGGCCGCCGTAGTCGTTGTCCTGCGACAATTGGCCATAGCCGACGCCACCGACGAGAACGTGCTTGCTGTCGAACGGATCAACTGCGATCACACCTATGCGTTTGGGTAATCCGGTTTTGTCCGCGGCGGCCCAGCGCTTCCATTGCTTGCCGCCGTTGGTCGAACGATAAATGCCGTCCCCGGGGTAAGAATCGGCGGACAGGTTGGCTTCACCGGTGCCGCAATAAAGCACCGCCGGATTGGCCGGATCGATCGCGAGCGCACCGATCTGCAGCACCGCTTTCGCGGGCCATTGCAGCTTCCAGGTCGTACCCGCGTTCGTGCTTGCCCAGACGCCGCCGCCCGCCGCGCCGATCCAGATCCGGTCGGGATGGGCCGAATCGCAGGCCAGCGCTGTGCAGCGCCCGCCGATGTTAGTGGGACCCGCCAGTTCCCAGCGCGCAGTCGTTGACGCTGCCGCGAGCGTGCGAACGGCGCGTCTGCGTTCGAATGCAAGCTTTTTCGTCGATGCTTCGCGCAGCGGCCATGTGACACGAGCCCGGAACCAGCCGCTGCGTGCCTTGTGTTTGGAATTGCGCGGCGCCGCCGGACCGGCTTTGCGCGTTTTGCGCGGTCCGCGGATCAACTGGAAAC
>JAYWDM010000685.1:0-2943 GCA_043779885.1 Betaproteobacteria bacterium
TGCGCTGTCACGATTTTGGCTCAGAACGCGAAGCGAGACACGCAACTTGGTCATTCCAAGTAAGTGGCTTGCGACAAAGTGCTGGGCCAAAACTCGTGCCAGCCCGAAGGGTTGCAGCCAGAATCGGCGCTGGCCGCGTTGCTCGTCTTGGCAATAGAATGACTATTCCCTGCACCGGGCGCCTTGCCATCACCAATTCTGGCTGCAACGCACACGCGTTTCATTATGTTACGGACTCTCAATCAAAATAATGGGGTACAAAACGGCTTGCATTGGTGGTGATCGGCGTGGCGTCCTCGCGGATGCCGATGCCGGCGGGTTCGTCGCCGACGACCCACGCGCCGATCACCGGGTAATGTCCATCGAAGGCGGGCAGGTCCGCGCGCGCCTGGTAGACAAAACCCTCCGCGCCATAGGGTCCGCTTGTGCTGATCTCGCGGGCGCTGCCGGCGAACGTTACGTTCGCGCCTTCGCGCGACAAGAACGGCTTCGTGACGAAACTCGCACCCAGGTAATCCGGATTGAAATACGCCGGCAGCAGGTTCGGGTGATCGGGAAACAGTTCCCACAGTACCGCGAGTATCGCCTTGTTCGAGAGCAGCGCTTTCCAGGGCGGCTCGATGGTGTGCAGCCTGGCCGCCGCAAGATGGGCGCCGAATGACTCGCGCATGAGCCATTCCCACGGATAAAGCTTGAACCACGCGGCAATCGGCTGGTCGTCCAGATCGCGGAAAGTCTGGCCGTCCCAGCCCAGATCTTCAATGTAAACAAATGCGGTCGCGAGGCCGGCCTGCATCGCGGTATCGCGCAGGTATTCGACGGTAATCCGGTCTTCCTCGTTGTGCTTTATGCATGAGAAGTGGATGGGCGCATCGCGTGGCGCGGCCGCCGCGACGGCGCGCCAGCGCGCGATGATTTTCTCGTGCAGTGAGTTGAATTGGTCCGGGCGTCCGGTGTCCTCCAGCCACTGCCATTGCGCCACGGCGGCTTCGAGGAGCGAGGTGGGCGTGTCGGCGTTGTATTCGAGCAGCTTGGGCGGATGGCGGCCGTCGTATGCGAGATCGAACCGGCCGTATAGCGACGGTGCGCTGCCTGACCACGCGTGTTCGACCAGCGGCACGCACGCGGGCGGAATCAGCAGGTCCGCGCAACGCTCTTCGGCGATTATGTGTTTGACGGCCGCGAGCGCGAGCCGGTGCAGTTCCTGCGTCGCGGATTCGAGTTCATCGATCTCGGCCGTGGTAAAGCGGTAGCACGCGGATTCGTCCCAGTAACCGCCGTCTGCCGAGTGAAAGGCAAAGCCGAGCGCCGTGAACTTCGCCCGCCAGTCCGGACGCTCCGGCACGCGGCAGCGCTGCACGCTTAGGTGCCGCCCGAGCTGAACGAGCGCGCGAAACTGCCGAAGCCGCCGCGCGCGACGTTGACGGCCTTGCCGCCCATTGGTTGTCCGGTCAGCGGGTGAATGGCGGGTTGGCTTGGCGTGCCGGTCCACACGTGTTTACCTGACGGCGTCTCGGCCATGGCATTGAAGTGCGGCCCGTAGAAATACCCGCTGCCCCCTGCGCCGCCCGCCGCGGGCTGGCAGTTGGTGTCACCCCAGTCCTGCACGCATTCCGGTCGCGCCTTGTAGACATACCGGTCCTTGGGGACGTTGTGATCCGAGCATGCGCCGAGCAATACCGTGCCGAGCGCCACCAGTTGCACCTGGCTCGATCGCCGGCCTTTCACGCGGTTGTCTCCGGTGCCAATTCAACTCCCTGCGGCGGACTGCTGCTGCCACCAGCGCTTGAGCCAGCCGGTGTTGCCGCCGACTTCGACGATTTCGCGCAGCTGATCGGGCAGCGGCGGATACTCACGCGTGATGCCGCGCGTGCGGTTCACGAACAAGCCGCTACCGAAATCGACTTCGAGCTCGTCGCCGGTGTCGCATATTTCGCTGGCGCCCGGGCAGTCTGTCAACACGCGCATGCCGGTCCCGATCGCCGCGCGGTAGGCCAGGTACGGCATGGATTCGCAGACGAGACCCAGGCCCAGCGCCCGCATTGCAATATAGCCGTTGGCTTTAGGGCCCATGCCGAAATTGCGGCCGGTGACGATGATGTCGCCCGGCCTGGCGTGGGTGTGAAATCCGGGGTCGGTTTCCTCGAACAGGTACGGAATGATTTTTTTCGGGTCAGTTTCGCGCGCAACGATGAGCCGGTTGGGTATCACGCCTCCCGCATGCGGCACATCGTGTCCAAGCCTGTAACAACGGCCTTCCAGCCGCCAATTGAACTCTGCCATGCAGAATGCTCCGGACTATGCGGTGCTGGCGCCGCGACCGCGCGCGGGGATCGCTTCAATTGCCGCCACGCCTGCTTTGTTTCGTTATTTTATGTCGCGTGAGTATCACTAACGGCCCGGCGGGGTGTCAAGGCGCAACACTGACCAGATCCCGCGTTCCCGCGGCGAAGCCCAACGGACGGGGGATGCGCGACTCCGGCGTTCAAATTGGGCAGCGTGCGGGAGTGCGTGATCCGGCGTCGCCCTTCGTTCTCCGACTATCGCGCAGGCCTTACTTTTTTCAGATAGTGGAATGTAGTGGTTTGTGCGCCGCCGCATAATGATCCGGCAACTCCCGTGATTAAGCGTTCGCATACAAAGGCATGGATGTGTTTGCAAATATATCCAATGGATTATGGGGTTTGAATTGTTTTGCAGAATATGTGATAAAAGACATTGCCAACGCGTTGTTTTTGAGTAATTATCATGAACACGCGATTTTAATGCAGTCACGATTAGAGTCCGCGTGCGACGGCCAGCTTAAGGAATCAATGGCTAAGATTGTAGTGTTCAACCAGAAAGGCGGCGTCGGCAAGACCACGACGACGCTTAATCTTGCCGCATTGCTGGCGCGCAGCGGCCGCCCTCCTTTGGTCATTGATCTTGATCCGCAGGCGCATC
>JAYWDM010000686.1:0-2936 GCA_043779885.1 Betaproteobacteria bacterium
GACTGGAACACATGCAGATTCCAGGCGTGGCCTTCGAAATTCGGCTTGCGGTCGAGGCCGTAGATCGGGGCCAACAGTGCGACCTCTTCTGCCGAGAGCAGCGCCTTCACTTCATCCGGCGTCCAGACGTAGAACTTGCCTTCCTCGCCTTCCGAGTCGGCGTCGAGTGCCGAGTAATAACCGCCCTCGACGGCCGTTCCCGACGCCGTTCTACCTCCTCCATCCCTGGAGTCGTCAGGCGATTGCATTTCGCGCATCACCCACTCGGCGGTTTCGAGCGCCACGCGTGTGAAGGCGGCATCGCCGGTGGCGAGCGCGGCATCGGCATACAGCGCCAACAACTGGCCGTTGTCGTACAACATTTTCTCGAAGTGCGGGATCATCCAATACTCGTCCACCGAGTAACGGCAGAATCCGCCGCCCAGCTGATCGTAGACACCGCCCGAGGCCATGGCATGCAGCGAGAAGCGCGCCATGTGCAGGGCTTCGCTGTCGTCCGGATGCGCGGCCCAGTGACGCAGCAGGCGCTCGATGGTGGTCGGGTGCGGAAACTTGGGTGCCTTGCCGAAGCCGCCGTGTTTCGGTTCGAACTGGTCGGCGATCTCTTTGCGCGCCTGCGTCAGTACGCCGTCGGTGATCTGCACGCCCGCAGGCGAACCGCCGGCCGACAAACGCCGGAAGTTCTCACGCACGGCGGTATTCTGTTGCTTGATCTCAACGCGGTTCTCGCGGTAGTAGGCGGCAATGCGCTGGCACAAATCGGTAAACGCCGGCAGTCCAAAACGCGCCTCCTTCGGGAAATAGGTGCCGCCGAAGAACGGCGTGTGATCGTCTGGTGAAAGAAACATGGTGAGCGGCCAGCCGCCCGCGCGCTGCGCGAGCATTTGATGCGCGGTCTGGTAGATGCGGTCGAGGTCGGGACGCTCTTCGCGGTCGACTTTAATATTGACGAACAACTCGTTCATCACCTGCGCGCTGGCTTCGTCCTCGAACGATTCGTGCGCCATCACGTGGCACCAGTGGCAGGCCGAGTAGCCGATCGATAGCAGTATCGGTTTGTCCTCGCGGCGCGCGCGTTCCAGCGCTTCGGCATTCCACGGCTGCCAGTCCACCGGATTGTGCGCGTGCTGCAATAGATACGGACTGGTTTCGTGAATCAGGGCGTTGGCGCGGGAAGTGGCTGGATTCATGGCGAGGCCATCGGAGGAAGTTGGCAACACTATAAACAGGCTTGGACGCCATTGTCGCCCGTGAAAATGGTAGGTCTATTCGAAATGCGGGATTCTGCGGCAAGGATGGGGCCGGGCGCATATCGCCACCGCGCTTGCCGCGCACAACGCAAGCGGGTATAACGGCCGCATGTTCCGGGCTCGCCACTTGTCGCGTTTACTGTTCGCGTTGTCGCTCGCGGGCGTACTGCTACTCGCGCAGTGGTTGCTGGTGCAGCATGGCGCGAACCTTGAGCAGCATGCGTCCAAGCATGCCTGCGAATGGTGTCTTGCCCATGCGCCGCTGACTGGCGCCTTGCCGGTAATGGCTGCGGTCATGGCACCGCTACCGGCGCTGCTGCTTCCGGTTTTTCTCCGCCGTACCTCTATTGCCGGCGACCCGCCGTCGGCCTATGCCACGCGCGCGCCACCGCAATCCTCCCCCGTGTGAGTCCAAAACGCGCCCACATTTAGTGGGCCTGTATCTTCAACTCGGGCGAATGTGCCCGGGAATCTTGATTCGCGAGGAGAACATCATGTCCCGTCTTGTCTATGCGAGCGCGTTTGCGTTCGTGTTGCTTACGCCCAGTCTGCCGGCATCGGCAGCCGACGATGCCGAGTTGCAGCAATTGCGCGACCGCGTGCGCGCCCTGGAAGAACACCTGCAACGGCCCGATGCGTCGCAAGTTGCGCCACCGGCCGCGCCGCGCAACGCCACGCGCGTCAATCCGGCACCCTTTGACATCGGTTTGTCGGCGCTCTTCATCGCCGGCAGATCGAGCGTCGGCGACGCCGCACTGACGAACCTCCAGGCCGGCAGCCACGACCCGAGCCGCAACGGTTTCACTGTGCAGAATGTCGAGTTGTCTGTCGGCGGCGCGGTCGATCCCTATCTCGACGGCCAAACAAATTTGGTATTTTTAATCGACCGGGACGGTAAGACCGTGGTGGAACTGGAAGAGGCGTTCCTTACCACGCGTGCGCTGCCTTACGGTTTGCAGGTCAAGGCCGGTCAGTATTTCACCGAGTTCGGTCGACAGAACGCGCAGCATCCGCATACTTGGGCGTTCGTAGATCAGCCGGTCATCTTGTCGCGCTTCTTCGGCGGCGACGGCTTGCGGAGCCAAGGGGCACGAGTGGCGTGGCTCACGCCGTTGCCCTGGTACTCAGAACTCTATCTCGGCACGCAGAACGCCAAGGGTGAAACCGTCACAAGCTTCCTGTGGGCGCCGAATGAAACTGTCGGTGGTCACACGCTCATCGATCGCGGCGGTGCGCGCAAAGCGGCCGATCTACTATGGTCGGCGCGCTGGCTTAACGGTGTCGATATCTCGGATACGGCGAGCGCCAATCTGGGCGTGTCTGCGCTCGTCGGCCCCAATGCGAGCGCCATCGATACCGATACGCGCATCTACGGCGTCGACCTGTATGTCAAATGGCGGCCTGTCGTGAATCAACGCGGTTTTCCGTTCGTTGCCTGGCAAACAGAATGGCTTGAACGCGATTACGAGGCCCCGGCCAGCCCGCTCAGGGACCACGGTGGTTACACGCAAGTACTATGGGGCTTCGCGCCGCGTTGGGTCGCTGGTCTGCGATTGGAATACGTTGACAGCATAGGCGACAACGGCATCAATCCGCTGCGTGACCGGCGCAAGCGCTACGCACCGAACCTCACGTTCTATCCGACGGAGTTCAGTAAAATTCGCCTGCAATACAACCGCGACTGGG
>JAYWDM010000687.1:0-2934 GCA_043779885.1 Betaproteobacteria bacterium
TCCTTCAGCGCGTGATCGACGACGCCATTGCGGAAAATGTCGTCCCATGAATTGGCGAAAAACCAGAAACACGCCGGCACGTGGGCGCGCACGGCGGTGCTTTCCGGGCGCGGCGTGCCTTCGCGCGCGCACCGTTCCATTTCGGCGCGCTGGGCGTCGTCCATTGTTTCGAGCGGTACGTAGCTGATGCGTTGCGTGGCCATGGTTTATCTCCTCGTGTGGGCATTACAGGCGTTATTTTGCCCGAGATCACGCCGGCGCACGTCGGTCGCTGCGTCGCAATCAACGGGCCGCCGGATGCAATGCGCGTTTGAGCATGAAACACAACGGCAGCGTCGCGAACGCCAGCAAACCGCAGATCGCGATCGAAAGGCTGACGCCGAACGCGTCGCCGATGACGCCGAATACGAGCGGCACGATCAATCCGCACACCGAATTGATGGTGTAGAACAAGCCGAACGCGCGCGGCAGGCGGTCCTTGTCTATGACGTCGCCGATGGTCGCGTAAAGAACCGACGAGGTGCCGTTCAGGGCGATGCCCAGCAGCGGCAGCACCAGATAGGCGGCGACGTCGGGCAGCACCAGCATCAGCAGAATGCCGGCGCCGGTGCCGATCTCGGTGAATACCACGGTGCGCACGATGCCAATGCGCTCGGCGAGAAATCCGCACGCGAGTTTGCCGGCCATGCCGCCGATCAGGATCAAGGGCACCGACAGCGCGGCCCAGCCGGCAGGCAGGTTTTTCGCGAGCATCAGGAACGCGATGAAAGTCAGAAAACCCGTGCGCACGCTCGTGTCGACCACTTCGATCAGGCACAACGCGGTAAATCCGGCGCGATTTGTCACGCCCCAGCCGGCGCCGGCGCGGGGCGCGTCCGGCAGGTCGGCTGCCGGCTCGCTGCGGCCAGCCTCAGCGTCCAGCGCGACGAGCACCAGGAGCGCACACGCGAGCGCCAGCGCGCCATATACCGTGATGGGTACCTGCCACGGCACGCCGGCGACGAACAGGAGGCTGACCGCGCCGCCGAACGCGAATTTGCCGACGTCGCCGAAAAAGTTGTATGTGCCGAGCGCCGCGCGGCGTCCCGCGCCGGGGTAGGCGTGAGAAATGAGCGTCGAGCACAACGGATGCTGAAATGCCGAGCCGAAACCGGCGCAAAAGAGCGCCAGCAGTATCGCCGCGAATCCCGCCGACTGGCCGAGCGCGATAAAGGCGAGACCGCTTGCCGCGGTGCCGAAAGCGAGCAGGTTGCGCGCGCCGAGGCGCTCGGCGGCCATGCCGACCGGCGTCTGAAAGATGGCGGTCGCCGCGCGCCACGCTGACCGGATGATGCCGACCTGCACGAGCGAAAGATTGAACGCCTGCGCGAGTATGGGCAGCAGCACGTAACTCACATCCGACAACCCGTCGTGCAATATGTGCGCGGAACAGCAAGTCGTCAGCGTGCGTTTAGGGGAGGATCGCGTCAATCTTGTGCTCCACGGCCGTTATGTCGCGATCATAGCAGGTGATGACGGCGCGCAAGCCGGTGTAAAATCGCGAATCGAAGGAGCCTCGCGCAATGGAAATAGTCATTTACTTTTTTGCCGCGTCATTTGTTTTCATGGCGGCCGCCCTGATGATCACGTACCGGCGCACGCGCCACTACGGCGTGTTCCTGCTCGGGCTCACCTACGCCGCTTCCGCGGTGCTGGCTGTCGTGCTGACGCACTGGTGGCCGCTGGCAGCGGGCTTCGCGCTGGTATGGGTGCTGCGTTTTCTCGGTCTCGATCCCGATGTGAGCAGGGACGGGCGCGCCGATTCAGTCAAGGAGTGAGAGCATGCGGCAGCCGCGCCGGGATGACCTTCGGCGCTCCAACGTTGAATCTGAAAGCGTGACCTGACATGCTCGTATGCCCAACGACGCGCACCAGGCTGCTCGCGCTCCTGCCGGAAGGCGGCGAGGTGGCCGAGATTGGCGTGGCGAACGGAGATTTTTCGCAGGATATCCTGACCGCGGTCAAGCCGCGGCGACTGCACCTGATCGATCCCTGGGAGCACCAGGACCGCGCCGACTACGCGAAGGATCTGAACAATGTGTCCGAGGGCGAGCAGGACAGCCGCTTCGACGCAGTGCTCGCCCGCTTTCGTGCACAGATAGACGGCGGCATCGTCAAGGTGCATCGCGATTATGCGGAGGACGCCGCGATTTTTTTCGGCAACGGGCAACTCGACTGGATCTATGTCGACGGCATGCACACGGTTGAGGCCGCCTACAACGACCTTGTGACCTATGCGCCCAAAATCCGGGACGACGGCTTCATCATCGGCCACGACTATACGAACCATATCCAGGCGCAGCAATGGAATTTCGGCGTCGTCCCCGCCGTTAACCGGTTTGCGCGCGATTTCGGCTATGAATTCGTCGCGCTGACCATCGAAGGTTTCCCCAGCTACGTTCTCACCAGGAGCAGGGAGTCGGCGCACCGGCTGACCGAAGCGTTGATCCTCAACGTGCCCTACGTGGTCGAAGTCCGGGATTTTCCCAACCGGCATGACTTCCAGCACAAGTCGCTTGCAGTGGGCAAACGCTACATCGTTTACCCGTCTTTTTAGCCGGCCGGCAGTCGCGTCCGCTAACCGAGACTGGGATCGCGGATCATGTCGGGGGCCAGCACACGCCACGGATGGGCCCGCACCAGGGCGTCATTGAGCGTCATACCCGCGCCGGGAACGTCCGGCACCGCATAGCAGCCGTCGATCAGCGGGGGATGATCGCCGATCATGATTTCGCGGTAGCGCTCGTTCTCGGCGAGTTGATGTTCGAAGATCAGAAAATTCTCCGCCACCGCGGACACGTGCAAACTCGCCAGCGTGCACAGGGGCGAAGTCGGGTTGTGCGGCGCGAACTCGATGCCGGCGGGCGCGGTCAGCTCGCATATGCGCACCATTTC
>JAYWDM010000688.1:0-8432 GCA_043779885.1 Betaproteobacteria bacterium
GCGGTCTCGAGATGGACAAGGTGATCGAACGCGCGGCGGTGGCGTTGCCGCAACTCATCAAGGTGGTCAGGGAGAATCAATCATGAGTTCGCTCACCGCGCTGCTGCAGGCGCCCGGCGCGATGGTCCAGTGCGACGACGACCCGGAAGCCGTGTATGAGTTTTTGTGCGCCAAAGGCTGGAGCGACGGCCTGCCGGTGATTCCGCCGACGCCGGAGCGCGTCGAACGCATGCTCGCTTACTGCGATCGCGACTTTGACGTGCCGGTGGTGAAAATTCCGCCGCGCTTCGGTGCTGCGACGCCGCTGCGTGTGGCGGCCAACGCGGTGATGGCGGGGTGCAAGCCGGAATATTTCCCGCTCGTCCTGCTCGCGATTGAAGCGCTGGCCGAAGAGCAATACAACCTGTATGGCACGCAGGCGACGACCCATCCGTGCACGCCGATGCTGATTTTCAACGGCCCGATCGCGAGGGAAGTCGGCATCAATTCCGGCAACAACGCGATGGGCAACTACTTTCGCGCCAATGCGGCGATCGGGCGCGCCGTGCGCTTGGCGCTGGTGAACATTGGTGCGGCGATTCCCGGCATCGGCGACATGGCGACGGCCGGCACGCCGGCGAAGTTCACGTTTTGCGTGGCGGAGAACGAAGACGCGAGCCCGTGGGACCCGCTGCACGTCGAGCGCGGATTCCCCAGGGAAGCGAGCACGGTGACGGTGATTGCGGCAGAGGGTCCGCACAACGTCAACGATCACGAAAGCACCACCGCCGAGGGCATACTGACCATGGTCGCGGGCACCATGGCCAACACCGGTTCCAACAACGCTTACTACGACGGGCAACCGGTCATGGCTTTCGGCCCCGAGCATGCGGCGACGGTGGCCGGGGGCGGTATGAGCAAGGCCAAGGTCAAACAATGGCTATGGGACCATGCGACGATACCGATGTCGAAGTTCTCGAAAGAAAGCATCGAGCGCCGCTTCCGCCGCAAACTGGCCGCGCAATATGCCAATGCACCGCTCGATACGCCCGTGCATATGTGGGGTAAGCCTGAAGACCTGATCGTCATCGTTACCGGGGGTGCTGGCAAACACTCGCAATGGGTACCGACATTCGGCAATACGCGCTCGGCTACGCGCGCGCTCAAGCGCGCGGATGGTGAACTCGTAAAGTCGATTCATGAACTGAAGCGCGGCTAGTATCAGGACACATTATTCTTGCAACATCGCGACAGCAAAGCAGGATGGGTGGAGCGCAGCGATACCCATCGCCTGCCACGCCACTTTGTTGATGGGTATCGCTGCGCTCAACCCATCCTACGGTGCGGGTGACACGCATCAACTGGTGTGTGTCCCAATGTGGTTGCGCGACAGCGGGTGGCCGGCGTAACTTCAGGACGAAATAGTTCTGATCCCGAGCGGACAGCGGATGGCGGCGACCAGCCGGGCGTGATCCGCCCGCACAGGCGCGAGTGTCCGCTCGAGACCGAGCGCGGCAAGCGCCGGCGCAATACTCCCGGGCGCGGGATGCATGCCTTCAAGCGTCACCAATTCACAACCGCATTGCCCGAGTTGCTCCACGGGATGAGTATCGCCGTCCCATTGAATAACTGCAGGAATGAGGCCATCGCCGATGAGCGCGCCATCGTCGGGTATCGTAATGCGCCATGCATACGCGCCGCGCGACATCGAATGGATGGTGCCGAGCGAAAGGGGGCCACCACGCGCCGCGGTGTCAATATCCTGCGTGCGCGCGGCCCACGTCAGCAGGCACGGACTGTCGCGCAGTCGCCGACGTGTCGTTTCCGCATCGAGCCCGAACCAGCGCGGCCGCGCCGGCGCGGTTGCGGCGGGGTCGATGGCGATGACTTCCAGATACGCGTGGGCGCCGAGCCGCAGCACGAGGTTATGCGTACCCATTGCAGCATGCGCGCCGCCGGGCTGTGGCTTCACGCCGAGCAATGCTTCGACAAAAGTGGCGCCCTGCGCGAGGGTATGCGCGCCGAGCACCAGGTGATCAAGTTCGCAAGTCATGGTCATGGCCGTTGCCTGAAGCGTGCGTCGCGGGGTCGCGCCAGCGCGTGGATGACAGCATAGCAGCGCTTCGGGCACAATGAGCGCCCTATGTTGCTGCGCACCGAGCTACCTTACCGCGCCGACAGCGCAATGCTGTTCGAGGCCGTTGCCGACCTGCCGTGGGCGGTGTTTCTCGACAGCGGCGGCCATCATCTCACGCAGTCGCGCTTCGACATCATCGCGGCTGAGCCGCACACGACGCTGGTGACGCACGGCAAGCTGACCGAAATCCGCAGCGACGCGATCGAACTGTCGCGGGAAGATCCGCTCACGTTGCTGCGCCGTCATCTGGAAATGGACCCTGCCGGCGTGTGCGACCTGCCGTTCAGCGGCGGCGCGCTCGGCTACTTTGCATACGATCTCGGCCGCCGTTTCGAGCGCCTGCCGGCGCTGGCCGCGGACGGCGACGGCATGCCCGAGATGGCCGTCGGCATCTACGACTGGGCGTTGGTGGTCGATCACCTTGACCGGCGGAGCTGGCTCGTCTCGCCAGGACGCTGCGTCGACACCCACACGCGCTGGCGCGAACTCGTCGCGCGTTTCAGCGCGCCAACCGCGGAGCGCGCACGCGTGCCGTTTCGCATCACCGCGCCCCTTGCGTCGAACCTCGGGCGCGACGCGTACGCAACCGCTTTCGCGCGCGTGAGCGATTACATACACGCCGGTGACTGCTACCAGGTCAATCTCGCCCAGCGCTTCGCCGCGCCCGCGGCCGGCGACCCGTGGCTCGCCTATCAGGCGCTGCGCATCAGCAATCCGGCGCCGTATGCCGCTTATCTGAATACGCCTTACGGGCAGGTCCTGTCGGCATCCCCCGAGCGTTTCCTGCGCCTTGATCGCCGCCATGTCGAAACCAAACCGATCAAGGGCACGCGCCCGCGCGCCGGCCATCCGCGCGTCGACGCCGAACTCGCGGCCGAACTCAAGGTGAGTGAAAAAGACCGCGCTGAAAACGTCATGATCGTCGATTTGCTGAGGAACGACTTGTCGAAGAACTGCGCGCCGGGTTCGGTGCGGGTGCCCAGACTGTTTGAAGTCGAGAGCTTCGCCACTGTGCACCACCTGGTCAGCACGGTAACCGGCACCCTGCGCGAGGGCCGCGATGCGCTCGACCTCCTGCGCGGTTGCTTCCCGGGCGGCTCGATCACCGGCGCGCCCAAATTGCGCGCCATGCAGATCATCGAAGAACTCGAACCCCATCGCCGAGGCGTCTATTGCGGCGCCATCGGCTATATCGGCGGCGACGGCAACATGGATCTCAACATCGCGATTCGCACGCTGGTGTATGCGCGCGGCACGATCAGCTTCTGGGCGGGCGGCGGCATCGTCGCCGACTCGCGGCTTGCCGACGAATATCAGGAGACGTTCGACAAGGCCGCGGCGATGCTGAAACTCCTGCAGCAGACCGCGGGCAGCCAGGTCGGCGGGTCGTTGCTGGATTGAGACGCCGGCAGTGCGCTTCCAGACGACTGAAATTCCCGGTGCGATGTAGTGCCGTCATTCCGGTGTACACCGGAATCCAGGAACAGGGAAAGCTCTGGACCCCGGCGTACGCCGGGGAGACGAAGTAAGCGGCGTACGCCGGCGAGACGCACTACCGTCATTCCGGTGTACACCGGAATCCAGTAACGCGAGAGGAGCCGGAGTCAGTCCCCGACCGGAACCAGACCGAGTTCCCGCGCGATTCGTCGGGCAACCTGCCTGAACAGTGCGGGTGTTACGCGCCCGAGTCGCGTCGCGTCGCGTCGGACGCTTCAATGGTCGCGATCTTCGCCGTGCGGACAACCGACGGAACCGGGAGGCCGGTCGCCGCCAGATTGTTCACTGCCACGCCGCCGGGCCATCCCCGGTTCTCGGCGCTGGTAATCATCACCACCCACAAGAGCCCGTGCAAGTCCTCGATGCTTCCGCTCGATACCACCAGCGCCGGCCTGGACTGCCGTGTCGAGCGGTCGGTATAGGGGAACGGCACCTTGATGACGTCGCCTTGCCTAAAGTTTGGCATAGGCTTTCGAGTCCGCCGCGGAACTCCATTCGCGAAAAGTGCGAAACGGATCATCGGTTTTGCCGCCGCTGCTGTTCTTGGTGAGAATGACACGCTGATCGTCGATCTCATATAACAGTTGGTCGCCAGGCTTCAGGTGCAAGGCGGCGCGCACAGGCTGCGGAATGGTGGTTTGCGCTTTGGTCGTCAGTTTGCTGATGATCATGCGGGGTGTCCCAGGTAAGGAAAGTCCTTATCGTAAGGAATCTCCTTTCCAGCGTCAATTGAATTGTATGGCTGCCCCCCATGACTCCGGTGCACACCGGTATCCACGAACAGGAAAGGCGTTGGACCCCGGCGTACGCCGAGGTGACGAAACCTGCGCCGCAATTTCCATTATGAGCAATGGATGAGAGAATCTACTGCATCCCGACCCCTGAATTCGCCATGTCCACAACCACTCATCACATCGTCATCGTCGGCGGCGGCGCCGGCGGACTGGAACTCGCAACGCGTCTTGGCGATACGCTCGGGCGCAGGCAGCGCGCGCTGATCACTCTCGTCGACCGCATGCGCACGCACCTGTGGAAACCGCTCCTGCACGAAGTCGCCGCCGGCAGCATGGACCCGGACCAGCACCAGCTCGATTATCTGGCGCAGGCGCGCTGGCATCATTTTCGTTTTCAGTTGGGCGAGATGGACGGGCTCAGTCGCGCGGCGCACGATGTAACGGTGGCGCCGTGGCACGACGAGGCGGGCGTGGAGATCATTCCGCGGCGCACGATCCGATACGACACGCTGGTGATCGCGGTGGGCAGTCATACCAACGATTTCGGCACGCCGGGCGCGCGCGAGTTTGCGCTGAAGCTCGACACGCCGCGCGAAGCCGAGCGCTTTCATCAGCGCCTCCTGAATGCCTGCCTGCGCGCCAACGCGCAAAGCGGGCCGCTGCGTCCCGAGCAACTGCAGGTCGTGATCATCGGCGCGGGTGCGACCGGTGTCGAGCTTTCCGCCGAGTTGCACAAAACCACGCGCGAGTTGCTCGCCTACGGGCTCGACCGCATCAATCCGGAACGCGACGTGAAGTTCAGCCTCATTGAGGCGTCACCGCGCATCCTGCCCGCGCTGCCCGAGCGCTTGTCCAAAGCGACGGAGGAACTGCTGCGCGGGCTCAATGTGCAGGTCTACACCAATGAGCGCGTGACTGAAGTTACTGCCACCGGGGTGCGCACCGCGAGCGGCAGGCTGGTTCCCGCTGAACTCGTGGTGTGGGCGGCGGGCATCAAGGCGCCGGAGTTTCTCAGGGACATCGACGGGCTCGAAACCAATCGTCTTAACCAGCTTATAGTGAGGCAGACGCTGGAAACCACGCGCGATGCGGACATCTTCGCGTTCGGCGACTGCGCGCAATGTCCGTGGCCGGGCAGGCAGCATCCGGTGCCGCCGCGCGCGCAGGCGGCGCATCAGCAGGCTTCACACCTCGTCGGCACGCTCAGGCGCCGGCTCGAAGGCAAACCGCCGCGGCCGTGGACGTACCGCGATTTCGGCTCGCTCATTTCGCTGGGCGAATACAGCACCGTCGGCAGCCTGATGGGCAAGCTCATCGGCGGCGCCCTGTTCATTGAGGGTTACTTCGCGCGCATCATGTATGTGTCGCTCTACAAGCAGCATCTGTATGCGCTGCACGGGTTCGCGCGGGTATTTTTCGAAACGCTCGCGCGCATGATCACGCGCCGCACGGAGCCGCGGGTCAAGTTGCACTGAGTTGGTAATGGGTGATGGGAAATGGGTGATGGGTGATGCGTGATGCGTAATGAGCGATGGGTATACGAACACTATACGCAATGCCCAACCCGTTCTCGAATCTGACCTTCACCCATTTCCCATCCCCCATCGCTCATCACCGCTTTTATCTGCATGATATGATTTCAAAATAGTTACGCGGAGCGTTTGATGGCAACTGTCGATGTCACGAAGGACAGCTTTGAGGAAATCATCACCAAGAACGAAATGGTCGTTCTCGATTTCTGGGCATCGTGGTTAAGGGTGCACGCGCTGCGACACGTTAGCCGCAGGCCCGCTTGCGGGAGCAGCGCGCGAAGGCCCGCTGCGTGCAGAGGTGAACATGCCGACCATTGAAGTCACCAAGGACAATTTCGAGGAAGTGATCACCAAGAACGAAATGGTCATTCTCGATTTCTGGGCATCGTGGTGCGGGCCTTGCAAAGCGTTTGCGCCGACGTTCGATGCCGCGTCCGAAAAATACCCGGATGTGGTGTTCGGCAAGGTCAATACCGAGGAGCAGCAGGAACTTGCCGGGCACTTTCAGATCCGCTCGATTCCGAGCGTGATGCTGTTTCGCGAGCAGGTGATGCTGTTCGGGCAGCCGGGGGCGATGCCCGCGGCGGGTCTCGACGGCGTGATCGGGCAGGCGAAGGCGCTCGACATGGGCAAAGTGCGCGCTGAAATCGCGGAAGAGCAAGCGCAGCGCGGTGCGGACGGAAAATCTGGAGATCGTTAGCCACAGAGGGCACAGAGAACTGCAAAAAACCAACCATGACGACTCCAGAATCTGGCGGGTGTTTTTCCTCTGAGCTCTCTGTGCCCAATGGCACTACCTTAAGCGCCGAGCATACCGTAGGATGGGTGGAGCGCGGCGATACCCATCGATCATGTCCTGCAATTGATGGGTATCGGCGCGAAGCGCCTCCACCCATCCTACCGCGAAATACCGTGCCCGATGTTAAGGTAGCGCCATTGCTCTCTGTGCTCTCTGTGGCTAAACGCGTTTCATCCGAGTAATGAGTATTTTCGATTGGAGGCAGACATGGCATCGATAGAACCCAAGGCCGATGGTCCGTTGGTCGTCACTGGCGTTACGTCTTGCAGCAACTCGCTCGGTGCAACGCTTGCCGTCACGGATCCGTTTTACCTGTGCCGCTGCGGCGGCTCGGCGAACAAACCGTTCTGCGACGGCACGCACAAGAAAAACGGCTTCAAGTCCGCGCGCGAAGCGCCGCCGCCCGCTGCTGCGTCGCCCGCGTCAGGCGCTACGCGCGCGGGTGCCGCGGCGCCGGCGGTGCTGGTCAAGAAGGATGGGCCCTATCTGGTAACCGGCGTGCCGGACATCAAGTGCGACGTGGCGCCGGCCGATCCGATGCAGTACGCGCTGTGCCGCTGCGGCGCGTCGAAAACCAAACCTTATTGCGATGGCACACACCGCGCGACAGGTTTCACGGACGGGAAGAACTGATGGCAAAAGCCGTCACGGGCGCGGATCTCAAGTCGCCGCGCACGCGGCTCAAGCGCCTGCCCAAGCGCGGCGCGCATGACTTCGCGACCGTCGCCGCGATACTCGACGAAGGGTTTTTCTGTCACGTCGGATTCGTCTCAAATGGCCAGCCGTACGTGATACCGACCGGCTACGGACGCAAGGACCGCACGCTTTATATTCACGGCTCATTCGCCAGCCGTATGCTGAACGAACTCGCAAAGGGAATTCCGCTCTGCCTGACGGTCACGCTGGTCGACGGTCTGGTGCTCGCACGCTCGGGCTTTCATTCATCGGTCAATTACCGCTCGGTGGTGGTGCTCGGCAAAGCCGGGCTCGTCGACGAAGCGCAAGAAAAGGCGGCGGCGCTCGAAATCATTTCGGAGCAGATTCTGCCCGGACGCTGGGCCGACATCCGCTGGCCCGACCGCAAGGAACTGAAGGCGACCCTCGTATTGAAACTCGCCATCGACGAAGCCTCCGCGAAAATACGCACCGGCCCGCCGCTCGACGATGAGGAAGATTACGCGCTCAGATGCTGGGCCGGCGTGATGCCGCTGAAGATCGTGCCGGGCGAGCCGATTCCGGATGCGCGGCTGCCGAAAGATATTCCGGCGCCCGGCTACGCGCGGAAATTTCCGCGGCAGGGCCGCAAATAAAAGTCCCGACCAAAAATTGCGGTCAGCTGTCCTTGCGGCGGCACGGTGTGCAACACGTTGCCCGCACGGTAAACGCCGAAGAAGCGCGCAGTCACGGTAGGGTGGGCAACTCGTTGCCCACGCGGCAAGTGGCCTGCTGTTTGGCCGTCAGACGTCCTTCGAGTCGAACATGAGAAGTTCGACGCCGGCTTGCGCAAAATTGGCGAGATCGGCCGCCGCCGCTGCACCGGCAGGCGAGGCCAGCGCCTGGGAATGCGCGCTCATGGAGTCGAATTCCAGTATTGCGACCAGGTGCAAGGGCGACTCGCCTTGCGGTGTCGCCACGGGGCCGACACTGACTTCATAGCGGCGTAACCCGCCTATTTTTTTGGCGAGCGGGACATGGGTGGAGAAGTAATGCGCGTCGAACGCCGCCGCGTCAGCGGGTTTTTTGTAAAGCGCAAC